>JBDKVB010000067.1 GCA_039679385.1 Armatimonadia bacterium
CGAAGGCCGCCTGGGCGTTCTCTTTGGCTGAGTAGTGCGGGTCGAGTTTGAGGGTGACGGTGGCCTGATTGGGGTCGTAGTAGTCGGTCACCTCGACCTCTGCAGCCCCTGTCGGGATCGCGTGCAGGTTCGCCAGAATCAGCTCACCGCGACGCCGCAGCCCGTCCGCGTCCTCAGCCTCCGCCAGCGACAACTCCCGCTCTCGCACCCGGGCTTCGGTTCGGGCCAGTGCGCGGGAGAGGAAGGCCGTGAGGTGGTCACGCCCGCTCTGCAGCTCACGGGAGACCAACTGCGTGCCCACAAGCTCATCCAGGGCCGCACCAAGGTCCTCCACGGGCTGGCACTCGAAGTCCAGGTGGGACTGCAGGACCAGCGGGTAGGCAAACACCTGAGTGCGCTTTCCCCGACGCACGGCGCCCTCATACACGAAGGCAGGCCCTTCAGTCTCTGTCTCGGCAAGAAGGTCCGTTGCAGCTTCACAGACCAGCGACGCCCACACCCCGGGCTGGCTATCGACCGGCTGCTCCCCCTCGAGTCGCGATCGCGTCACCAACTCATCGAGGAACAGGTCGCTCGCACCCATCAGCACACCGCGCAGGTACTGCCGCAGCGCCATTCCGCCGTGAACCGCAGACGCTTCGTGCTCGTCGTCCACCGGCGGCTCGGGCGGCGAGAGCAGCGCCTCAACGGTCAACTGCCGGGGATCGATCCGGAACCCGCCCGGCGGCGGCACGTAGCGAACGCCGGGCATGATCTCCCGGTACCGGTTCACCTGGCTGTTGATGAGCTTGGCGCAACTGAGGATGATCCCGTCAGGGCCGCGCAGGATCAGGTTCGCATGGCGGCCCATGATCTCGGCCACCAGACTCGCCCGCGAACCGGGTCCCATCCCTTCGCAGTTGGCGAACTCGACTTCAAGAATCCGGTCGAAACCCACCTGACCGCAGGCGGTGATGGTGGCGCCCCGGAGCTCCTTGCGCAGCGAATCCACGAAGGGCAGGTGCAGGTCCGGCCGGGGCTCATGGTCCGCGGACAGGTGCGCTCGGCCCATCTCAGCGGACCACGAGAACACAAGCTGAGGACGCGGAGCTCGCCGCCGGAGGTCAAGCACGACCTCATCACGCGAGACCGCAAAGACCCGATCCACGCGGGAGCCCACGATCTGCCGACGCAGGTCGGAGGCCAGACGAGCCAGGATGGTGGAGTCGAAAACCATAGCGGTATCCTGATGACAAAGCAGAAAATGGCAGCGCGACTGGGATCCTGCACGGAGACAGGGAGACCGGCTTAGCTTGCCTCGACAGCCTCCAGCCCGACCAGGGGCAGCACCTGCGTCAGGTCATGTACCACGATGCCGCAGTGTTCGCTCTCGGAGACACGGAAGGCGCTGGTCTCTCCCCTATCCACCAGGATCGGGCACAGGCCGATCTCCGCGGCGCCCTGGATTTCATTGCTGTCCCCGTCTCCGACGAACACAGCGCGATACGGGTCCACGCCGAGACGTTCACACGCCAGTTGGTAGATGCGGGCATCGGGCTTGCGCAACCCAACGGCACAGGACAGCACGGGATCGGGGATGAACTCCGATAGCGGCGTCTCGTCCCACAGCAGCGGCACCTCGGGCGAGCAGTCGCTGATGAGACCAAGGGGCCGCCCTGCTTCCTTGAGGGCTCGCAGCGTCGCCAGGGCATCAGGATAGGGGTTCATCACCTGCTCCCGGGTGTAGGCGACGCGTATCCGAGTGGCCTCAGTGATCTGCTCCTCGCTGGCCTCGATCCCGGCCTCGCGGCACAGGTCCCGCAGGTTCTCCTCAAGGGTCGCCCAGCGCCCAAGCGTGCGTTCATGTGCCACCTTGCGGAACAGATCAGCGAAGTCCGCCGGAGCCATTCCGAGCGCCTGGCCCATTTCGCCGAGGATGGCGAAGTACTCGTCATGCCGAAACACCGGGACCAGGGTACCGAACAGGTCGAACAGCACCGCCTCCCGGGCCGCCAGGGAAAGACGTCCGCCGGGCTCATCGGGACCACGGCGTGACACGAAGAACTTGGCCGTCGCCACAGCCGCGACCGACCCGTCGGCCATGATCACCTCGCCCTCGGTCTCGGCCAGCTTCCCGCGAAGTCTTGTGATGCGACCGCGGACCTTCAGCATGCTCTCCAGCGGGATTGCCTTCTTCAGCCGCACGGTCATCTCGGCCGTTACCGCGTCGTACCCGCGCCGGTACAGCACATGGGTCATCATCTCGTCCAGCAGCGTCGAGGTGATGCCGCCGTGGAGGATCTCCGACCACCCCTGGTGGTGCTTCTGCGGCATGAAGGTGCAGCAGCAGTCCAGACCTTCCAGGTGGATGTCACCCAGACGCAGGCCGTGTGGGTTGTGAGTTCCGCAGGCGAAGCACCAGCGGTCGTCCTTGAGATTCATCGACATGGGCAATCCCTCATGGTTCCGGCGTGCTCAGGTCTCGCCGTCGTCTCCAGCGTTCTCATCAGCGCCCAAGCCAGCCCCGTGCACGATCCAGGCAGTCCTCCAGCGTCTCACGGGCGAACTCGCAACGCTGGATCGACCGGAAGAAGCGACGACCATAGCCCCGGGTCACAATGCGCTTGTCCAGCACGAAGACCACACCGGTATCGGTGGCCGTCCGAATCAGTCGGCCGAAGCCCTGCTTGAAGGCGACGACGGCCTCGGGCAGATAGTAGTCCATCATCGGGTCGAGGCCCTTGCGGGCAGCATCCTCCTGCCGGGCCTGGACGACCGGATCACTGGGCACCGCGAAGGGCAGCTTGCAGATGACCACACAGCGCAGGGCATCGCCGGGGACGTCGACACCCTCCCAGAAGCTCTTGAGGCCGAAGAGAACGGCGCGGTCATCGTGCCGCAGGCGCTCCAGCAGGTCATAGCGCGGCCCGCTGACGTCCTGACACAGCGGCGTCATGCCCTGTGATCGAAGCGGCTGCTCCAGAGCCCGGAAGGCCTGGCTCATCCGCGAGCGCGCCGTGAACAGCGCCAGGGTTCCCCCTTCAGTGACCTCACAGATCTTGCCCAATGCGTCCACCACAGCATCATTGAACCCAAACTGCGAGGCCTCGGGCATGTCACCGGGCACGCACAGCAGGAGTTGCTCGGTCAGGTCGAAGGGCGACGACGCCGTCACCTCGACCAGCTTGTCCCGGTAGCGGTCCAGTCCCAAACGCTGCCGGAAGTACCCGAAGCGTCCGTCCACCGTCATTGTTGCCGAGGTGAAGACGATCGCGCTCTTCTTGGAGAACAGCGCCTCCTCGAGCACGGGGCCGATGTCGACCGGCGCCGCATGCAGACCCCACGAGGGCCCCGAGCGTGAACGCCAGGCCTCGGCCCAGGTCACGTAGTCCACCTGACTGCTCCCGGAGTCGAGAACCTTCGCCAGAGCCTCCAGGACGGCCGCGATCCGCATCTTCACGGCATCGGCGTCAGTATCCAGGCCTTCGCTACCGCTCTTTGCGCCTTTGTCGATCGGCTTCAGTTGTTCGGCAAAGGCCTCGACCGACCGTAGCAGTGTCAGCCCCGCCGATAGAGCCTGCGCACCCAGTTCCGCCAACTCCGCCCACTCCGGCATCTGTCGCACTTCGTCCGTCAGCCGCACCGCTGCGCGACCTTCTTCAGTGCGCCCATCGTTGGGCATATCGAAGCAGAAGTCGAAGACCAGATCACCCATCTCGGCGGCGGCATCGGCAAAGGTGTCGGCAAGCGCCGGCAACTGATCCAGGGCCCCGTTCGCCTCAGGCACTCCGGGCCGCTCACCAAGCTCCAGCAGCCGGCGCTTCATCAGCTCGACGAAGCTACCACGGCTGCCCGAGAAGGCCTGGAGGAGCTGCCGCAGACCGTGACCCGAACACTCCAGGCTCAGCGCATCGGTCGCCACGGTCTCCACATTCTGGGCTTCGTCGAAGACCAGGCGGCTGTACTTGGGCAGCACCTGCGAACGCGCATCGGCCATCGTTAGCGCGTGGTTTGCGACGATGATGTCCGAGTTCCGCGCGTGAGCCCGTGCGATCTCCACCGGGCACACATCGCCGTAGGAGCAGGCCTTCCCCACGCAGGAATCGCCCTGTGACCGCACACGGGCCAGCACACTCGGTAGCTCCGGCAGCAACTGGAACACATCGCCGGGCAGGCTCTCCAGGTCACCGCCGCTACCGTGGGCCAACCAGGAGATCAGGAAGGCCGCAACGACTCGTTCACCGCGCAGAAGGGAGTTCGCTGCGTCGATGGCGACCGACATGAGCAGGCGAATACAGGGGTAGTTCGCCCGCCCCTTGAGCAGTGCGGCCTGAAAGCCAAAGGGCAGCGCTCGCTGCAGCAGGGGCAGGTCCTTCTCGATGAGCTGGGCCTGCAGGTTCTTGGTGTTGGTCGAGATCACCACCGGCTCGCCCTCACGACATGCCCAGAGCACAGCCGGCACCAGGTAGGCCAGCGACTTCCCTACACCCGTGCCGGCCTCAGCCAGGAGGAACCGCCCGTCCCGCAGGGCATCGGCTACCTCTCGCGCCATGTCCACCTGCCCCGCGCGATGCTCGTAGGCCGCGAGAGCCTCCGCGATACAGCCACCAGGTGACAGGACCTCGATCGACAGGTCACGCAGGTCTCCCGATGGGACCGTGTCGGCACTGTCCCTCTTCCGCACGGGGGGCTTCTGGGGCAGTACCGAGCCGATGCGCATGAGGTCGGTGCTGCCGGCAACACCCTCTGGCCAGGGCAACCAGGCATGCCCCGGGTCCTGTGCCAGCAAGGGCGACAGCACCCTGAGCAGCCCCTCGGGTGCATTCTGGATGGCCTCCAGCACACGCTCCCAGAGCAGGCACGTCAGGGCAAGAGGGTCATCGCCCGGGGTGTCGGCAGCCGCCATGTCCTCCGGGCTATGACAGGAGACCGTAGGCAACCAGATCAGCGACAGCTCGCGCAAGTCACGCAGTTTTGCCAGGGCGGTCCGCGCGTGAGGAAGCACTTCGGGACGCGAGAGGAGTTCGCTGAGGTCCTCAGCCTCGAAGCACACAATCGGGGCGTCATCGCAGTGGCGGATCAGCTCACGCAGCGTCTTGTCCAGGTCATGGCCGCGGTCGGGCAACCGCCATTCACGGCAGGCACCCTCCTGCACACGAGCGTAGAGAGTACGCTCGCGCGAGGGTCCACGAAGGGCGACATAGGCAAGCTTCGGCTGGCTATCCTTCATGCGGGGTGAGGGCCGTTGTTGGCGAAGGCGCAGGTAATGTGGGCGAATCGTCAGCGGGGCGTGTCAGGCTCTGCAGGGCCGCAAGCCGCGAGCGGCACCTCCAGGGCCCACCCCATGTCTGGGGCTATTGTACCTCAAAACACAGCGGCCGCCTACTCTCACAGGAGCGGCGGCCGCCGGGAAAAGCAAGGGAACAGAACTAGAACTGCGAGGCTGTCTCGTCGTAGTCTTCTTCTGCGTCGCCATTCCGGAGTGCCTGGCCGAGGAGGTCGACGGTGGTGACCAGCATGGAGCGGTCCCAGCAGTCACGCTTCATGTCTTCAACGTCCACCTGTTCGTCGAGCAAGCCCTGTTCAAGGGGTCGGATGTACTTGGCCTTCACGATGGTGAGGTGTTCACGGCCGCCCCGGGTGCTGTAGCTCTCCTTATTGAGGGTCCCGATCACCAGCAGGCGGGTTCCCTCCTTGATGTTGTCAACTGCCCAACGCCCCAACTCCTCCCACACGTCGACGAGAAAGAGATCGGACACCGGTTCGCCCGTAGCTCGGTAGAAGGGCCTGTCCACTTCGAAACTGAACTCTGCCTTGACTTGGCCGGAGGACTTCTGACGAAGTGTTGCGTCGCGAGTGGCGAATCCCGTCAGTGCTACCAAATTCAGGTCGGCCAAAACGCCCACCTCCCACATCGATTAGGCCCCAGTTCACCAACTGCGGCTGTAGATGAACGGCGGCCGAAGGGCCACCGGGCATGGCATCGGGGCGACGGCAACGCCTGTCGCCCCGCGACGCGAATTATAGCACAGGCCCCCTTCGAGTCAAGGGACAAAAGGGTGACGCTCAAGACCTGGTAAAGGCACCATGAAGGTGCCCCAGGGCACCATGCGGAACTGCTCAACTATCATGTATCGTCGGCTTTTCCCGGCCTTCCTGCTCTTCGCAGCCTATGGCCTCGCCCTCTGGTTCCCGGCGCTTTGCGGACGCCAGGCCTTCTTTCTGCATGATGTGAGTATCGCCTATCTGCCCTTGCGCACCGCCGCCGCTGATGCCCTCCGTCAGGGCCATCTTCCCCTCTGGGACTCTCGCCTGGGGAACGGATTCGCGGTCCTGGCCGAGGGGCAGGCAGGCGTCTTCTACCCACCCCACTGGCTAACCTATCTGGGTGTGCCCCAGTACCACCTCTACGCGCTTCTGATCTGGCTGCACTGCGTTCTCGCAGCGTGCTTCATGGCCCTCTTCTGCCGCCTCTGGCGTCTGAGGCCAATGCCCTGCCTCACCGCGGGCATGATCTACGGCTTCTCGGGCTTCTTCATCACCCACCTGATGCACATCACCATCGTCGAAGCGGCCGCCTGGCTGCCCCTGGCCCTCGTCGGGGCGGAGTGCTGGCTGCGTTCGCCGCGTTCGCTGGGATGGCTGGCACTGTGCGCCTTCGCCCTCGGGGTGCAAGAGCTTGTGGCCATGCCCCAGGTGTTCTTCTACTCGGTGCTCACCGTGATCCTGTACTTCCTCGTCGCAGCGGTCCACCGTGCCGCACCTGAGCCACAGCCGGCATCCCCAACGCCGACCGCTTGCACTTCGCGACCACGTGGCCGGGTGATCCTGCTGGGACTGACCGGTGCTTTGCTCGCCGCCGTCCTGCTGTCGTCTGTGCAGGTCCTTCCGACGCTGGGGCTCATGCGCCAGTCCTCGCGAACGACGGTCACCGCCGAGAAGCTGCGCGAGTTGGCCCTGACGCCGCGCAACTTAGCCTACTTCGTCCATCCCTACGTCTTCGGTTCCTACGCCGAGGGCAACTACTTCGGCCGCGACCACTACTACGAGGTCTGCGGTTTCGCGGGCACGCTCGCACTGCTGTTCGGACTACTCGGCGCCTGGTTCGCCCGTGGACGTGCCAGGGCCTTCGCACTCGTCCTGGTACCCCTCTCGCTGTTCCTGGCGCTGGCGAATCAGAACCCGCTCTACGAGCTGTTCCCGCACCTCCCGGGCTTCAGTTGGTTCCGCGGCGCCGGACGCTATGTTCTCCTGACCACCCTCGGCCTTGCGATTCTGGCGGCCTACGGGATCCATATGGTCGGGGAATCGCGTCGCGTCCAGCGTGGTGCGATGATGCTGGGCGTTCTCGGCCTGCTGCTCGCACTAACGGTGCCTGTGGGCCTGCGTGCAGCGCGTCCGCTGATCGTGCCCCGGCTAGCGCGCATGGTGGCCGCCGATCAGCCTGACGAGTCCCTGCGTCACCAGGAGGCCGAGGAGAAGTGGCGGTTCTTCGCGGACCGCCTGAGCCCCAGTGACCCCAACTACCTCATGCTCTGTCTCTGCCTGGGGCTGGTGGCCGTCGCTTGCGGGATCGTCCAGGCTCCGCAGCAACCGGGCCGCCTCGGACTAAGGGACGCCCGCTGGATTGGCGAACTGGCTCTCGCCCTGACCGTGGTGCAGCTCTTTGTCTTCGCGCGGGACTACAACCCGACGATCGACACCAGCTACTACACCTCGTCACCGCGGCTCGCTGAGGCGCTCAAGGCCACACCGACCGACTGCCTGTACATGCACGATCAGGACGAGGTGCAGCAGTCTCTCACGGGCAACCGCGGCTGGCTCGGCACCGACAAGGCCTTCTACTGGGAGGAGCGCGAGACGCTGCGTCCCAACCGGCAGGTTCTCTACGGGTTGCGTTCCGCCAACGTGTTCTATGCCCTGGTGCCCGACCGCTACTGGACGCTCGAGCGCGTCCTCAAGGCGTCGCTGAAGGGCAAGCCCGACGCCGAGACCGGTCTCCAGATCGCCCAGCCACTTCAGGTTCTCTCGGCCTTGGGTGCCCGCGTTGTCGTAACGAGCCGACCGGAGCTTCTGCCGCAGCTCCCTGTTCTGGAGGACCACCAGACCTGGCTCGCCCGCGGGAACTCTGACCCGGCGCCGGTTGCTTACTTTGCTCAAGGAGCGGTTCTATGCCCGGAGGCGAGTGCTGCTCTGCGCCGGATGTGTGATGCGGGGTTCACGTGGCGCAGGCCGGTCGTGGAGTCAACCGAGACGATAGGCGAAGTGAGTGGCGAAGGACCGGCACGCCTTGCCTCCCTTACCAACGACTGCGGGCACATGACGATCGAGTGCGAGACTGCCTCGCGACGGTTGCTGGTTGTTCGCGAGACCTATGACCCGCACTTCGTCTGCCGCGTCGACGGTCGTGTGCAGCCGCTACTGAGGGCCAACTACCTGTTTCGGGGAGTGCTGCTCGAACCGGGTCGACACCGCGTCGAGTTCTCCTATGACGCCCGTGATCTGCACCTCGGAATGGTGCTTTCGGGCCTCGCCTTTATCGCCCTTCTGGGCGTAGCCTGGGCCTTCCGACGAGGCGCGAGATCGACTCTTTGACACCCGGTAGGGCTGCGTCTATAGTATGGAGGCTATGCGCGAATACGAGTCGGCCGGCACCCTTGGGCCCGGCGTGACCTCCACGCGGGTGCGTCTCCCTAGACGGCGGCCCTTTGGCCCAGGCCGTCGCCTAGTAGCGTGGGTTCTATGGCTGGCTGCAGTCGTGCTCCTCTGGGTGGCGCTGCACCCCCACAAGATCGAGGTCAACGGTTCGCGTCTCACCCTCCGCCGCGCCTCAACTGTGGAAGCTCTGGCGCACGAACTCAGGCTTCCGACCGCAAGAGGCAACCTGCTTGATGTCCGCGGAGGGCTCCTTCGGCAAGGCGCCGGCAAGCCCGCGGAGGCCTGGCGCAATGGCGTGCCCGTCGCCCTCAGCGCCCAGGTGGAGCCCGGCGATCGTCTCGTCATCTCCCCTGCGAGCGACCTGCGCGAACCTGTGGTTGACCGGGTCACCTACCTGGACTCACCGGCCTTCTCCCTGCGCGGGGAGACTCTGCCGCAGGTCGGTTCAGCGCCGTACTACCCGGGGCTCCAACGCGAACGCCGTGGGGCCTACAGCGGACTTCCTCTCAGCTACGGAGTCACCTACGCCAGTGCACAGGTCAACCGGACAGCGGAGCACCTCCGGGCGAAGTCCGTCGCTTTGACCTTCGACGACGGGCCGAACACGGTCTGGACGCCGCAAGTGCTGGCAACGCTGAAGCGCTACGGGGCAAAGGGCACCTTCTTCGTCCTTGGCCAGGCGGTCAAGCCCGTGTCCAGTATGTTCCGGCGGACGCTCGCCGAGGGGCATGAGGTCGGGACCCATAGCTGGCATCACGATCAGTTCACCAGAATGAGCCCCGCCGCGATGCGCGCCGACCTCGAACGCTGCCTCAAGGTCATGCAATCGGAGGGCGCGCAGGTGCGCTGGTTCCGCCCTCCCTACGGCGCCCACAACAAGCAGGTCGATCAGGTCGCCCAGAGCCTCGGCCTGCATGTCGCCCTGTGGGACATCGACCCGATGGACTGGAAACGCCCCGGTGCTGATGCGATCTACCAGCGCATCCTGCGGCACGTGACGAACCACTGCATCATCCTGATGCATGACGGTCCACAGCGGAGGGAGCAGACCGTCGCGGCACTGAACCGGCTCATCCCTGCCCTTCAGGCCCGCGGCTACGATTGCCTCACTCTCTCCGAGGTCAAGGGCCTCGTGCCGATCTACACCGGCGTCGTCGACCTTCGGGTTGATGGCCGCCGATATCGGCTTGAGCCGCTCTCCGGTGACTGGAAGGTCCTCCTCGACGGCAAGCCCCTCGTACTGCCACTGCGACCTCTGCGCTGGCAGAACGAGATACTGGTACCGGCCCGAGCTGTCGGCGAGCCCCTGGGCGCCAGTCTCGAGTACGATAAGGCAACGGAGACTTTGACCGTCAGTGGCGACGGCGGCACGGTCGTGTTCCGTCTCGATTCGCTCACCTGCGAACTCGACGGCAAGACGGTCCCTCTCCTGGTGCCCGCGATCCTGTGCAACCAGCAGGCTGTAGTCCCACTGTCCATCCTCAAGCGCGTCTGTGCAGCCAACGCAACCATCGATCAGCTTCAGCACGAGGTGAAGCTGCACAAGCCCGCACGCATCTGATCCTTCGGCGGCCTTCTGTCGGCACGTCCGTCCGCGGCGTTCCCCTGCATGACCCCAGCCAAAGCACCTCAGCGCAGGCCCACACAAACAGTAACGGGCGACAGCACAAGGTCTCTGTCGCCCGCTCAGATACGTAGCAGGGATTGCCTGTTGTTAGTGGCTCGCGCCTACTTGTTGGTGCCTGTCGCCGGGGCAGGAGCGGTCTCCGCAGGCGGCTCCGGCTTCCGTGTCGCTTCCTCCAGTGACTTGCGAGCTTCCTGGTAGACCTGCGCGTCGCGGTAGCGCTTGAGGTCCTGCAGCAGGTTCTCCATGCGGATGATCATCTCATCAAGCTGGTTGTCACTGACGATGGCCTCGTAGACTTCGACCTCCCCAAGCTCGACGCACTTGTCCGACCCGTGATTGGTCAGCAGCAGCAGCCGCAGGTACTTGCACTCAACGGGTGGGAAATCGAAGGCCTGCTTGATGGGACGATTGACTACCATGAAGCGGCCGATGGTCTTGTACGGACCGTCCTTCTCATTCGTCGAGACCTGCACCTCGATGTCCTTGGCCCAGCGGCCGATGTAGGACGGGTCGTCGGTGGTCGGGTCGATGACCACACGGCTGATGAGGTGAGGCTTCGCGTCGGCGCCGAAGCTGAGGATGATCCACTCCGGGTTGCCCGGCGTCGGCGGGATGTTGCTTGACCAACCGTACGAATCCTTGGGCGTGTG
The DNA here is from genome assembly GCA_039679385.1 of Armatimonadia bacterium. NCBI lineage: Bacteria > Bacillati > Armatimonadota > Armatimonadia > Armatimonadia bacterium. The sequence goes on from JBDKVB010000067.1 coordinate 10,915, forward strand.
GTTGCCAACCACGTAAAGGCCGTCGATCGCATTGGTGGCTTGCCAGTGCGGCATCGGGTGCCCGGTGTCATCCTTGGCTTGCCCCGACACGGCCACGACACGCCCACCGTTTGCCGCGGCGACGATGTTGGTGCTCCCGGCGACTACAGAGCTCGCCGCCGAGGCGACGCCCAGGGAGAGGGCGGCCATCAAGAAGACTACAAGGGCCAGAGCCCACAGGGTGCGGTGCTGCATGGTCTGCAAGTTCCTCCACTCCGGTACGTGTGTTATCTGCGGTGTTTGGACACCGCCGCGAGGCAGTGGTTCCGGGTCTGCGCAGGGCCTCCGGTGACTAGTCCGGCCCGGTGCCTGAAGGCCGGTCCGTGTCGCTGGGCAAGTTCGGGGCCTGCTCCTCCTGCCTGTAGACCACCTTGCCCTCGTGGATCACCTCGATGGTGGCCGAGCCCTGCGTATCGACGCTAACGCGCTGGGACTGGTTCGGATTCAGCTTGGCTCGCATCACCACTGTCGGCCCGCCCCGGTCATCCGTCTTCACGACCTGGATCGACTGCCCCGGTTGCTGCCCCTGGACGGTCACGGTGACGATGAAGCGACGCTGCGCCGGGTCGCTGGGTGTGAAGGTCTCGTCGCGGACCACGGTCACATCCGGCTCGACGGGTTCCAGATTGCCCTGTCCGCCCCCCGGAGGCGGAGTGATGGTAGCCGGCTCGGGCCCCTTACTGACCGTCAGGTCGATGGCAGTCCCGGCCTCCACCTTAGTCGCGGGCTTGATGGCCTGCTTGATCACGCGACCGGCCGGAGCGGTGGCGTGGTAGACCTGCGAGACATCCCCGACCTTCAGCTTCGCGCGCTCCAGCGTCTCGTTGGCCTCAGTCAGGGACATGCCTTCCACCGGCACCACAATCACCAGTTCTTTGCCCTGGTTGACGACGACATCGACGGCGCTACCGGACTCCACCGTTTGCCCTTCCGGCGGGTTCTGGCGGATGACGGTGCCCTCGGATCCCATCGGCACTGACTCGAACTTGATCTCCCCCACCTTGAGCCCGTTGGCTTCCAGTGCCGAGCGCGCCTGGGCAAGTGACATGCCCTTGACCATCGGCACCTGGACCTTCTTGTTGCCCTCCGGGTAGAAGGCCATGCGTGCCAGCCACACGACGATGATGAGCGCGAGCACGGCGATAACGACCGCGCCGAGGGCACTCCAGGGATTCGTCTTGGGCTCGGCCGGTGGTCGCAGAACCGGTGTGATCTCCGAGCCGTCTTCGGCAGAGCGCGGACCAGGTCGAGACATGCCGGGTGCCCGGGCCGCCAGGTCAGGGCGTGAACCGGCAACCGGAGTCAGGTCTCTGCGCGGCGCGACGGGCGCCTGCAGCACCGCTGTCGCACCTTCGGGCGCCGTGAATACCCCGGTGCGGTCCAGCCCTTGCCCACCGGAGAGCTTGCCCAAGTCGACCAGCATCTCCTCGGCACTGCGATACCTCTGGGAGACCTCGCGAGCCATGGCCTTGTTGACGACGAACTCAACCGCCGGCGACACGTTGGGATTGAGTGTGCGCAGAGGCGTCGGACGTTCCCGCAGGTGCTTCGAGGCGATCTCCGTTTCCGAACTGCCCTGGAAGGGAGTGCGGCCCGTGAGGGACTCGTACATCACGCAGCCCAGGGAGTACAAGTCGGAGTGAGGCCCCGCCGGGCTGCCCTGAACCTGCTCGGGCGCCATGTAGTGGGCCGAGCCCAGTACGAAGCCACCCGGTCCCGTCCCCGCTGCCCCAACGGCTGCGGCGATTCCGAAATCCGAGAGCTTGGCCCGGCCATCATCGGTGAACAGGATGTTGTGCGGCTTCACGTCGCGGTGCACGATCCCGTTGCGGTGAGCATAGGCGAGGGCTTTGCAGCACTGCACCGCTACGTCGATGACCTTGGCAACCGGAAGGGGCGCCCAGTCCTTGATGATCCTCTTCAGGTCGGGCTCCGGAAGGTACTCGATGACCATGTAGTAAATCGTGCCGTCCACGCCGGTATCGTAGACCTGCACGATGTGGGGATGGTTGAGCTTCGCGGCGGCATGGGCCTCGCGGCGGAAGCGGGAGACGGACTCAGGCTGAAGGGCGATCTCATCCCGGAGGATCTTGACCGCGACCTCCCGGGACAGCGTCAGGTCCATACCCCGCCAGACGGTGGACATGCCACCTTCGCCGATCAGCGCGTCGATGCGATAGCGACCCGCGATGACAAGACCCGGCTTGAGTTCACTCATGCTATTTCACTCCACGCCCGGCGCTGAGTGCGGTACCTTCTCCTGTTGGTGCGCCGGCGCATGACGACACATACCAGCATGGCCTCTGGACAGCACCTGCACGGCAGTCGAAACGGGTTACCGTTCTTCCTGTTCCCGCAGCAGCGCCTCCAGCACCTGGCGGGCAATCGGACCTGCCACCTCGCCACCAGCGCCTCCGTTCTCCACAACCACGGTCACGACTGCCGTCGGGTTGTCCGCCGGCGCGAAGCAGGTGAACCAGGCATGGGGCAGGCCGGTCGGGTTCTCCGCAGAGCCCGTCTTCCCCGCCACGGCCACACCACGGATCGCTGCCTCTCCAGCAGTGCCGCGGTTGACCGTCTCGACCATCATCTTCGTGACTGCCTTCGCCGCCGCCGCAGATACGGCCTGCCCTTCGGCCTCAGGCTTCAGCCGCGCCAGCAGACGTCCACGAGCGCTCTTCACCTGCTCCAGCAGCTTCGGAACCGGCACAGCACCGCCGGCGGCTATGGTGGCCGTCATCCTCGCGATGGCCAGAGGCGAGGTGAGCGTCGCGCCCTGCCCAAAGGCAGCCTCGGCGCACTCCACCTCCGCCTTCGGGCCTGCCATGTTCGCCATGCGACCACCGCGGGCGGGCAAGGACAGCGCCGGAGCATCGAGCAGATGGAAGCGGCTCACGTACTCGCGGAACTTGGCTGGTCCCATTCCCCGGCCAACCTCGGCGAAGATCACGTTGCACGAATCGGCCAGCGCCCACGTGAAGGAGATGCGACCGTGTCCCTTCGGCAATCGACAACGGATCTCGGAACCGCTGATCGTGGCCTTGCCGGCGCAGGTGAACTTGTCGTCGGGCTTCACGACGCCCATGTCCAGGGCTGCCGCAGCGGTCAGAATCTTCAGCACTGAGCCCGGCGCGTACTGCCCCAACAGCGCACGGTTCAGTTCAGGTTTGTCCGGGTGGTTCTGGAAGATCATGAAGTCGTCCGGCGACTCGAGAACCCTGGGCGGGTCGTAACCGGGTGAGCTCACCAGGGTCCGGATCGAACCATCCCGCGGGTCCATCGCCACCACTGCCCCGACCTTGTCCTGCATCAGTCGGTGTGCGACTTCCTGGGCCTTTGCATCGATCGTCAGGGTTATCTGGCACCCCTGAGGCTGGCCGCGCAGAAGGGCGACGATCGGGTCCTCGTACTTGCCCAGACCGTAGAGGGCGTCATGCAAGGTCGCCTGCAGGCCGGTCTTGAGGTTGTACCCCGTGAGGTGGCAGTAGGTCTCGTGTCCCGGGTACTCGAAGTACCAGCCTTCCTCACCGCGTTCGCCCGTGAGGATCGTCACGCCGTCGTGCGTCATGAGCTTGCCCGGCTCAATCACCTTGAGGCGGTCGCGCGTTCGGGGATTCTGAGTATCGGCCCGAAGCTCGGGAGCCCGAACCACGTGCCAGTAGGCAAGCCACACTGACAACGCTAGGAAGCCCATGAGCAGCCCGCGGCAGAGTCGCGTCACATTGATTCGGAGTTGCTCGACGTCATGCATGGTTGCGCAAGGGCCTCTCGGGCGCACCGGTACAGTCGCGTGAAACGGCAAGCAGCAGCCCGATGGAGATGAAGTTGACCACTACAGAAGTGCCGCCGTAGCTTACAAAGGGCAGGGTGATACCGGTCAGAGGAAAGGCCCGAATCACGCCGCCGACAATCACCAGCGTCTGCAGGGCGAAAACGGTGGTCAGCGAAGCGGCCAGAAGCATCCCGAAACGATCCCGTGACCGCCAGGCGATCATGAAACCGTTGAAGGTGGCCATGGCGAAGAGGGTGAGCAAGGCCAGGGTTCCGGCGAGACCCAGCTCCTCCCCTACTGCGCCGAAGATGAGGTCCGTGGCGACCGCCGGCATCTTCTGCGGCATCCCCAGTCCCAGGCCGGTGCCCAGAACCCCGCCTTCGCCAAGGCCATACATCACCCGAAGGGTCTGCAGGCCGGCTCCGCTCGGGTCGCTCTGGGGGTAGAGCCAGGCCACCATGCGCCGGTGCACATGCGGGAACATATTGCTGGCAAGCAGCGCCCCACCGGCGAAGGCGATGAGCCCCAAAAGCACATAGGTGCGGCGTCCGGTGCTCAGATAGATGACGGCGACCGCGAGCCCGAAGAAGAGCACCGCCGCTCCCAGGTCGCGCTGCGTCACGAACAAGGCCAGGCAGAAAAGCACCAGGATTCCGATGGGCCCCAGGTACTTGATCTCGACCAGCGGCAACCCCCAGCGGTCACGCCCGCCCTGACTGATGATCTGTCCGCGGTCGGCCGCATAGCCCGCCAGCGAGATGGCCATCAGTATCTTCGCGAACTCCCCGGGCTGCAGCGAGAGGTTGCCGACGGCGATCCACAGACGGGCGCCATAGCGCTCCTGGCCCCAGATCATGGTGACCATCAGCAGCAACACGGCACCAGCGCCCGCAATGTACTTGAAGCGGCTCAGGCTGCGGACATCGACGACTACCAGGTACGTGGCCAGCATCAGGCCCGCGCCGATCGTCATCCACACAATCTGCTTCGAGGCCTGGAAGGAACGCGGACCTTCGAGCCGCCACAACATGATGATCCCGATTCCGCAGATCATCGCCACAATCGGCAGCAGTGTTCGGTCGCGGCCCTTTCCGGTGAGGTCCATCAGGAAGCTCACCAGCAGCAGGATGGCCACAGGCACTACGCCACGGGTGGCCCGTACGGCGCTGTTGTGGAGGGCGGCGCACGTCAAGGCCATGCCCAGAGCCGTGATCACGGCCACCAGACACAGCAGCACAATCTCTCGACGTCGTGCGACGCTCATGATTTCGACCGTTCAAAGCCAGGATGACTGCAGGACTGGCGAGGCGGGGAATCGCCGGCGATGCGAGAGCAGGAAAACCGGGGCAGCACCTCAGCCACCATGCCCCTCGCGGCCCTCGTGGAAGGCGAACACGCTAGTACCGATACCAAGGCGATCGCCTTCGCGCAAGGATGCCTGACGCTCGACGCGCAGCCCGTTGAGGAAGGTGCCATTGGTGCTCCCCAGGTCCCGCAGCGTGTACCCGTCGCCCTCCTTGCGCACTTCGGCGTGATGAGAGGACACGAAGCGGTCCTTGAGCACCAGGTCGTTGTCGTCGGCTCGTCCCAGACGCGCGACCGGGCCAAGCTCAATCTGCTGCCCTTGTTGCAGACTTGCCTCCGGGGCCGCCAGCACGACCAGAACTGGCACTGGTTCCGGCTCAGGTTCAGGTTCGGGTTCCGGCTCGGGCTCCGGTTCAGGTTCCGGCTCTGGCTGCGGTTCAGGTTCCGGCTCGGGCTCGGGCGCAACTACGGGAAGGGCAACCGCCTCGAGATCCTCGATATCTACAGGTTCCGGCTCGGCATCGAAGAGTGCGGGCATCGTCTTCTGCGACTCCGGCGGCGTCAGGACGATGGGCACGGCGGGTTCCGCAACCGGAGGCTCAAGCACGATCGGCTCACCCTCCAGCTTCACGTCAATGGGAGGCAGCGCATCTTCCTGCGGATGGACGATCTCCGGCGCAAGGACAGCCGGCCCTGGCAGGGGTGGTATAGGAGGAGGAGTGAGAACCACAGGACCAGGAGGCGGCGCTACCGGTGTCGCCACGGGACCTGCCGCAACACCGCCCCCACCGGGTCGCAGCTCCCACTGGGTGACGATCTCGCGCTCGCCACGTCCCGTAGCCGGGCTGGGGCGTCCGCCTCTTCTGGACTCTGCCATCAGCCCGCGAAAAACCACCATTACGAACCCATAGAGGGCCGCAAGGAAGGCAAGCTTGCCGATCAGCACAATGGTACCAGGGACGAACTCGCTCACTGGCGCTGTGTCCTCTCCGGTGGTACGACGACTCTACGACCCATCTGGCACTCTGACCGCGAGCCCTACACCTCGTAGCGGAACCTGAACTGGCTGGTCCCCACTCCCACCACATCGTTGTCGCTCAGCACGTATGCGAAGACTCGAACACCGTTGACAAAGGTTCCGTTCCGACTGTCCAGATCCGAGACCTGGTACCCCTCAAACCGCCAGTCGAACCGGCAGTGATGGCGCGAGACGTTCTCGTCGGGAACAAGGAGATCGACGTCGGCCGCTCGGCCCAGAACCACACCCGGCCTGAGTGCGCATCTTTGACCGGCGGCAGGTCCGTTCTCAAACACCAGCGCCGCCGCAAGGGGCGTCTCGTCGATCTGGGCCTCGACCGACACACGCCCGGAGCGCACGCTCTCGTCGGCAGTCAGGCGCACAAGCACCTTCGCGCCGTAGTTCCAGCCACTCAGTCGCGACTCCTGCTCTAGACCCCGTGCGGTCTCCTGCTCCAGTTGCTGCTGTGCTTCTCTCAGGTGCTGCAGATCTAGTGGATTCAGGATCGCGCACAGCCGGTTGGGTACCCGCGTGACGCCTGCCACGACCACGCGATGGTCCGACATCGCCTGCCACAGGGCTCGAGTGACCTCCACCGGGTGCATCGTGCCCGGGAAGGCGCGGTCAAAGGTTCCCTCGAGCAGGTTGGCGAGGGCCTCTTCAAGTCTGCGCAGACCCACTCGAACTCACTCCGACCCGGCGGTGTACACGCACGCCACAAGCACCAACAAATGGCGGACGCCAGGGGCGCCCGCACTTCACACGATTATAGCATACGTCCTTTTCCACTGTCACTAGCGGTACTGCGCTCTCCGGGGCGCGCCGGCGCCGCTCTGCGTGCCCTTCTCAGGACGGCAGCGTCCCCACAGAGGCAAAGCCGGGGCTCCAAGAGGAGAGAAGCTCCCGGGCGGCGAATAGCGCCCAATCCTGACGCCCTGAGAGCAGCAAACACCATGCGCGTGATCGCGGGTTCCGCCCGCTCCCTTTCCCTGAGTTTCCCAGAAGGTACCCACACCCGGCCAACCACTGACGCCATGCGGGAGGCGCTCTTTGCTAGCCTCGCGGAACGGGTGGAGCAGGCCCGGTTCGCCGACCTGTACGCCGGCTCCGGAAGTGTCGGCATCGAGGCGCTTAGCCGGGGTGCTGATTACGCCGTGTTCCTGGAGAAGGACAACCGCTGCGTCGAGGCCCTGCGACGGAACCTGCACTCGACCCACCTGGAAGAGGCGGCGACGGTGATCCGCGGCCCGGTGGAGCGTCACTGGAGTCGTGTGGCCGCTCAACACGGCCCCTTCGACATCGTCTTCGCAGACCCGCCTTACGACCTTGCCGGCTTCGAGAAGGTCGTGATACGCTTGGTGGCCGACTGGGAGGGTGTGGCAGACGGTGGCCTCGTCGTGATACAATGCGCCACGACCTTTGGTACCGACGAGATCCCGCAGCCGTCGCGTGTGCGACGCTACGGGGAGTCGGAGTTCCGTTTCTACGAGAGGTAGCGAGTCCCCAGCGGCAACCCATGGCTCAGCAGATCCCGACAAAACACATCGCGGTATACCCCGGCAGCTTCGACCCGATCACCGTGGGCCATATGGAGGTGGCTGCCCGTGCCAGCCGTCTCTTCGGCGAAGTGATCGTGGCCATCGCCGCGGATGCCGACAAGACGCACCTGTTCACCCTCGAAGAGCGCGTTACCATGGCAACCGATGCCTGCAGGGATTACGATAACATTCGCGTGGATTGTTTTGAGGGACTTGTGGTAAACTATGCGCACGCTCAGGGAGCCCAGGTGCTTGTCCGTGGGCTTCGTGCTGTTTCGGACTACGAACGCGAAATCCAGATGGCGGTCATGAACCGCGAGCTCGCGCCGGAGATCGATACCCTGTACTTCGCCGCGACCTCGGCCTACACGTTCCTGAGCTCCAGCCTGGTCAAGCACGTTCACTCTCTGGGTGGCGATGTATCGCGCTTTGTGACTCCGCTGGTGCTGAGCATGCTGGACAAGAAGCTGGTGCCCTCGCGCCACGACTAGTCGGCAGCTCTGCGCCCAGGCATCGTTGGCTGTGACATCTGCTTTCGGCACACCGGCGCGTCCCCCCTCGTGGGTCGGAGCGTCTTGTTGTGTGCCTGGTGAATGGAGGCTCTCCGATGGAGATCCTTGAGCTGCTCAAAGACCTGGCGGCCATGGGCGAAGAGGGAGAGAAGTGGTACCGCGTCATCTTCCCCTTCCTGTGGGGCAAGACGATCGTCGATGCCAATGAGTTCTTCGATGTCATCAACCGCTTCGAGTCGAGCCTGCCTGACGAGCTGAGCACTGCGAATCAGGTTGCTCGCGACCGGGACAAGATCGTCCGCGAGGCCCACGAAGAGCGGGCCAAGATCCTCGAGTCTGCCCGCGAACAAGCGCAGCTCCTCATCTCCAACGATGAGCTGGTCCGCCAGGCCGAGCGCCGCCGTGAAGAGATTCTGCACGAAGCCCAGGTGGAGGCCGACGCGATCCGTGCCGAGGCCGAGGCGTGGGCACGCGGCGTCATCGAGCGCCTGGAGAACTACATGACCCGCACCCAGTCCACCCTGGACAAGGCGAAGAAGGCCCTCGCTGCCCCGGCGGTCCCGACGGCAACCTCACGCACCGAGACGCGGCCAATGGGTGAGACCGAGTAGAAGAAGCCTGGATCGACCCGGCCGCCGATGCCGGACAGTTGACAGCTACGCCGTGCCGTCTCGTGTGCCGGTTCAGCATAACCTAACCTTACCCTCTTAGGAGCCCTCCCCGTGATCGTCCTGGTCATCAACTGTGGTAGTTCGTCCCTCAAGTACCAAGTCTACGACATGAGCACTGAGACCGCACTGGCAGACGGCCTTGCAGACCGTGTCGGTATCAACAACGGCACTCAGGCCATCCTCAAGCACCGCCCGGTGGGCAAGCCGGCCTTCGAAGTCGAGGAGCCGATGGCCGACCACACCGCGGCCGTCAAGCACGTCTTCGCGGCGCTCACCGACCCGGAGCACGGAGTCCTGAAGTCCCTCTCCGATATCGCTGCCGTCGGGCATCGCGTCCTGCACGGTGGCGCCAAGTTCTCGGCCTCGGTTCTCGTTGATGACGACGTCATCCAGGCGATCAAGGAGTGCATCGTCCTCGGCCCGCTGCACAACCCCGGCAACCTGCAGGGAATCCAGGCCTGTGCCAAGGCCCTCCCGGGCGTGCCGCAGGTGGCAGTGTTCGACACCGCCTTCCACCAGACGATGCCGCAGCACGCTTTCCTCTATGGCGTGCCCTGGGAGTACTACGTCGAGCACAACATCCGCCGCTACGGTTTCCACGGCACCTCGCACCGCTATGTGACCCTCAAGGCCACCCAGTGGCTCAGGGACGTCAAGGGGATCCCAGTTGAAGACCAGCGCGTCGTCACCTGCCACCTGGGCAACGGCGCGAGCATGGCCGCTGTGAAGGCCGGCAAGTGCATCGACACCAGCATGGGCCTTACCCCTCAGGAAGGCCTGCTCATGGGCACACGCGCCGGCGATATGGACCCGGCGATCGTGGGCATCATCATGCAGATGAAGGGGTATGACCCCCAGCGGATCGACACGCTGCTCAACAAGGAGAGCGGCCTGCTGGGCCTCACCGGCGTCAGCAGTGACATGCGCGACGTGAAGGCTGCAGCCCTTGCTGATCCACCGAACTCCCGGGCCGTCGCTGCCCTGGAGGTCTTCTGCTACCGGATCGTCAAGTACTTCGGAGCCTATGCCGCGGCTCTGGGTGGGCTCGACGCTATCGTCTTCACGGCCGGCATCGGCGAGAACGAGCCCATGGTGCGCGAGCGCACGACGGGCAAGCTGGGATTCCTGGGCATCGGCGTCGACCCGGCCAAGAACGCCAAGGTTGACAAGAGCCAGGACGTCATCGACATTTCGGCGGAGGGCACGACCGTCTCGACAGTCATCATCCCGACCAACGAGGAACTGATGATCGCCCGGGACACTGCCGAAATAGTTGCGGAAAAAAGTGTATAGGCCCTTATCACGGGGCCCAGTCTTGGCTATAATAGTGTGAAAGTGATCTTGCATTAACAGCCGGGCCAGTGCAGTCTGGCCGTCGTTTTGCCTGGAGCGCCGCACAGCAGCGATACTTTCGGAAGGAGGTGCACAACGGTGAGAGTAAGCATGGCCGTCCACGTAGTTACTTCCCACTACCTGGGGCTTATTGCGTCCCCAGACTCGTGGCCGGTGTGCACCCCTGACAGGGAGCTCACCTAGGCAAGCCCCCTCCCGCATTACGTAGCGGACGGCCACGAGCAAACTCAGCTCGTGGCCGTTTTGTTTTTCTCTGAGGTTGGTTCGGGAGGCACCATGATGAAGCAGCTCATCGCACGTGCGCAAAAGGGTGACCCAGAGGCCAGGCAAGGCCTTGTGGCGGCCCTGCGCCCTCGCCTGACCAGTATGGCGCGCTACTACGCCCGGTGCTGCCATGAGGACTACGACGACCTGCTGGGCGAAGCCTGGTTCGCGGTCTTCGATGCCCTGGGCATCACCAACCTGAGCATCGGTGAACCCGACCAGTTCCTGCTCAAGCGCGCTCGCTGGCGGATCCTGGACTACATCAAGTGGGCCCGGCGCCGACGCTGCGGCGAGTATGAACCCGACCGCGCGCCGGAGACCACCGCCGATGTCGCCCCGGCTGTCATGGAAGAGGCGCTCATCGCCAAGATCGCCGAGGGGCTGTCCGATACCCAGCAGGCCGTCCTGCAGCACCTGCTTCGCGGCGAGACCTGGCGCGAGGTCGCCGGTCACCTGGGTTGCAGCAGCGCGAACGTCGCCTACCACGTCCGCCAGATCCGCTCACGGGCGGCCGAGGTCGCGGGAGAGCTCCCGCTCAACGGCATGGCCTTCTGAGCGCCGCAACCCCTTCGCACGGCTATCGCGAGCCGGCTCCGAACCAGGGGCCGGCTCTTTCCTTAGCCTCCTCCGCAGGGACGCCCCAGGGCAGCGGCGAACCACTGCTCCAGCGGCAGCAAGTCTGCCCCGGCGTGCGGTGCCGGATTGCCGCCCGCCGGTGTCTGAGCCGCTGACGCCTATCCCCTCACAGGAGGAGCAGATCCCCATGGGTGTTTCCGCCACTTCCGCTTCGAAGGCTGCTGCTGGTTCCCGTCCAATGAACGTGCTGGTGTTCGGCGCCCACCCGGATGACTGTGATTTCCGCTGCGGCGGCATCGCCCTCAAGTACCGGGCCCTCGGCCACCGTGTGAAGTTCGTCTCCATGGCGAACGGCGACGCCGGGCACTTTTCCATGGGAGGTGGGCCACTCGCAATTCGCCGCTATCAGGAGGCCCAGGCCTCGGCACGCATCGCGGACATCGAGTACGAGGTGCTCGACCTCCATGATGGCGAACTCGAGGCCACCGTGCTCATGCGCAAGTGGGTCATCCAGATCATGCGCCGTTGGGAGGCCGACCTCGTCATCTGCCATCGTCCCAATGACTACCATCCCGATCACCGCGCCGTCGGCGAGCTGGTCCAAGATGCCTCCTACACGGTCACGGTGCCCAACATCGCGCCACTTACCCCGCCTCTGAAGCGGGCTCCGGTGGTTGCCTATGCCTGGGACGGCTTCCAGCTTCCGAACCCCTTTGTTGCCGATGTGGCGGTCGACACCGACGATGTCTTCGATCGCAAGGTCGACATGCTCCACTGCCACGTCTCCCAGGTCTACGAGTGGCTGCCCTACAGCAGCGGCGAGCTTGAGCGCGTGCCGGTTCCGGAGGTAGAGCGCCGCGAATGGCAGAAGCAGAGGATGCTGCGCCGCTTCGGAACCCAGGCCGATGCGGTCCGAGACAAGCTGGTACAGCTCTATGGTCCCACGCGGGGCCAGGCCGTGAAGACCTCCGAGGCCTTCATGATCTCGGAGTACGGACGGCGCCCTGCTGCGGAGGAACTGCCGGTCCTGTTCCCGTTCCTCCCCGCTCAGACCGGCTAGCGGGAACTGCGCACAAACCCACCCTCCTGTGAGACAAAAGGGGGAGCCAAACCACCGGCAGAAGTGTATAATCTGCTCAGTCTGCAAGGACGACTGGGAGTTTGCCGTCCCCTTGCAGGGCTGAAGACCAAGGATCAGGGCCCAAACGCCCCGTTCTGAACATGTCGGGATCGCCTGGCCCCACGTCTGCCACCGTCCCCCGTCACAGGAGTGAAAACAGATGGGTCTCTACTCGAACTTCGGAGCCACCTCCGAGGACGCTAAGCGGCGTCTCAATGTATTGGTGTTTGGCGCGCATCCGGATGACTGCGACCTGGGTTTCGCAGGAAGCGCCATCAAGTACCGGGCCCTCGGGCACCGGGTGAAGTTCGTCTCCCTCACCAATGGTGATAGCGGCCACTCCTCCATGGGCGGAGGGCCCCTGGCGATTCGCCGCTACCATGAAGCCCAGGCTGCCGGTCGGGTCTCGGGCATCGAATACGAAGTGCTCGACGTCCACGATGGCGACCTGACGCCGAACGTGTTCATGCGCAACTGGGTCATCAAGATCATCCGCGATTTCCGGGCCGACATCGTCCTGTGCCCGCGCCCGAACGACTACCATCCCGACCACCGGGCGACCGGCGTCCTCGTGCAGGACGCTTCGTACCTGGTCACGGTGCCGAATGTCGCCGCGCTGTCGCCGATCCTCGAGGTTCCGCCGGTAGTCGGTTATACCTATGATTCCTTCACGATCCCTTCGCCCTTCGTGGCCGACGTGGCAATCGACACCGATGACGTGCTGGAGCGCAAGCGCGACGTCCTGCATTGCCATGAGTCGCAGGTCTACGAGTGGATGCCGACCAATGGCGGCTACCTTGACGAGATCTCCAGCGACGACGAGGAGCGCCGGCAGTGGCTGCTCGAACGATCCTACAGGAAGTTCTCCGCCGTGGCCGACAGCGTGCGTGAGAGCCTTATCAAGTTCTATGGACCGGAGCACGGCAAGGCTGTGAAGACCGCCGAGGCCGTCATGGTCTCCGAGTACGGACGCTATCCGGCGCCCGAGGAGCTCAAGAGCCTGTTCCCGTTCTTCCCAGAGCAGGCCTAACCCGCATCTTTGCGGACAGTATCTTGCGTGCGCGGGCTGGGGAGGGTTCGAGACGACTGCTCTAGAGCCGCCGAAGCCTTCCCCAGTCCCGCACCGCTTCGCCCACCTTCAGCCCTCATCATCCTCGAGTCCGACCCGGGAGCCGGTCACCCTCAGGACCATGGACGACACCTCTTCCCCAAGGCTGGTCATCACCACTGCTCGGCGACCCACGGACGAGATGCTCGCCCGGGCTGACCGCTGGGCGAACTGGCTCCAGGCCCCGATCATCGACCGCCGGGGTCGAAGTGTGGCTGCCCTCTGCCGGGACGAGAAGGTGGAGGGCGCGCTGGTGTTGCAGGCCGACCGCACCATCTACTTCCAGCCCACTGAGGGCATCGAGTACTTCTTCCATCCCAACCTGGCCTCCGTGCGCATCCACAACCTCCTCCGCGGCGCGGGCGACCACATGATCAACGCCATGCGGCTGCAGCCGGGTGACGAAGTCCTGGACTGCACCCTTGGCCGGGCCTCGGACGCCCTCATCTGTGCCCATGTGGTCTTCGGCCAGACGCCCGAGGAGGCCGACGAAGCTGACGACAGCAACACTCAGCAAGGCCGTGTAGTCGGTATCGAGAAGGTCCCGCTCCTCGCCTACCTGACCATCGACGGCCTCCAGAACACCAGCTTCGTGAGCAAGCGCTTCACCGCCCTCATGCGCCGGATCGAGGCCTACTGCGCAGGCTACGAGGAGTTTCTCGCCCAGTGCTCGAAGGACTCCTTTGATGTGGTGTACTTCGACCCGATCTTCCACGCGCCGGTCGAAGAGTCACAGAGCATGGAGGATTTGCGGGCGCTCGCGCACAAGCATCCCCTTTCCACTGAGGCCGTGGAGAACGCTCTACGAGTGGCTCGAAGGTGCGTCGTGATCAAGCAGCGGCGCCAGACACCACTGTGGGACCAACTCGGAGTGACCGAGACACACGGGGGAAAGCAGAGCCGGGTGGAGTATGGCGTCTTGCCCGCTCGTTAGCCTCGGCCGGACGATCGTGACGGCCCTGGAGGAGCCCAGATGAACCTGCTTGCCGTCCTGTGTCTGTGCCTGGGAGGAACTGCGATCGCCCAAGAGCCCATGCCCTTACGACTGGTGCCCCAGATCGACCAGACGGGCGTTACCTCGCGGGTCACCGAGTTCGACCTGACCACCCTCACGCAGGAGGCACTGGGCAAGCAGGCCGCTGAGGTCTCGCGGCGTCTTGGCTACGGAAAGCCCCCGCTGGTGTTCAAGACCAACTTCGAGCACCAGGGGCGCCTCGCGATCCACCTCGCAAAGGCCTCCGTAGGTGGAGCGACCTTGCGGGTGAGCCTGCGCGACCTGGTCTACGAGCTGACCTGGCCGGCGGCAGCCGCGACACACCAGGTCGGTGTTACCTACTTCCTTCCCTTGCCGCCCGGACCGAACGTGATCACGGTCGGCGCGCCCAGTGGCGTCGTGGTCATCGACCGCTATGACTTCTACCCGACAGACAAGCCCGTCGCAGATGAGGTGATGCTGCCCATGCCCTCCGGAGAAGGCAACGCCTGGCAGGCCCCACAGCGGACGACCGAGGCGACCGAACTGACTGCACCTTTGCGTGAGTGCGTCGCCGGTTTCGATGCAGCTCACGGAGCCTTAGGATGGCCTTACAACCTGTCACCCCATGACAGTGGGATGGCGATCGAGGATGTCTGGCCTTCCATCTACTTTGGCAAGGAGTGGCTGCCCGAGATCCGGCGCAAGATCGATGCGCTGCCCTGGGCGAAGGCAGCCTTTGAGCAGATGCTGCGTGAGGCCGAGGCTGTGCTGAAGACCGAACCCCTGCAGCCAATCGAGCGTGTCGGCTGGCGGCATGACTTCTACTCGCGGAAGAGCGGCGAGCACCTGGTCTACGATCCGGCAAGCCCCGATCTCTTCCTCGACCCCTGGTTCGGCGGCTTCGAGAAGGATCCCGCACAGCACCGAGCCTGGGTTCTCTTCACCCATGAGCGGACCCATCGGCTGATGCACAGTCTGGCGCTGCTCTACGGCCTCACCGGCGACGAGCGCTATGCGCAATGGGTTGCCGACGGGATGCGCCGGGCGGTGGAGATGTTCAAGCACCGGGAACTGCGCGAGGGCAATAACTCCGAGGCGCTGTACTTCCAGCCCCTGTATGACGCGCCGGTGCTGATGATGCTGTGCGATTGCTACGACCTGACCAAGTCCAGCGCTGCCTACACAGCCGAGGACCATGCAGCGATCAAGACCGGGATCTTCGAGGAGGGCATCCCCTACCAGATCCGCTTCCAGGACAAGGCGGGCGTGCACAACATGTCCTGCTTCGTCTCCCCGGCGCTGGTCATGGCAGGGCTGGAGTTTGGGCATGACGAGTGGGTGCAGCGCGGCCTGCGCGACGAGCGCAACGGTCTGCGCACGCTGCTTACGGGTGGCGTTCGGGCCGACGAGGCCACCGGCGAAGTCGATGGCTTCTGGTTCGAGGGGACCATGTTCTACCACCACTACTCCCTGTGCCCGCTGGTGACGCTCTGGGAGATCGATAAGCGCCTCGGCGGCGATGCTACCAAGGACCCCGAGGTCGCCCGCCGCTTCGAGGAGATGTTTGCCGCGCCGGTGAAGCTCGCCGACCAGTTCCTGCGGCTGCCCACCGTCGGCGATCTTGGCGCGCCGAAGTTCATGAGCGTGCGCCAGTACCGCCACCTGTATGAGTATGCGGCCGGACAGGTGAACCCGGAACGGTTCGGGCCGACTCTATCGGCCTGCTACGCTGACGGCACACCGCGCAACTCCTGGGCTGCGTTGGCCTTCGGGCCGGATACTCTTCCTGCAGCCAAGACGCCCGCGGGGGACGATCTGCTGAAGCGGCCGGGAATGGGTGTGCTGCGACGGACCGTGCGCCTGGGCGATACCGACGAGCCCTGGTACCTGCTTTTCAAGGCCGGACCACACGGCGCAGGCCATGACCATCAGGACAAGCTGGAGATCGCCTTCAACGCGCTGGGGCAGGTGATCGCGCCAGACATCGGCACCGCGGGCTACGCACTGACGAGCATCCATCCGTTCTACCGGAGCACCTTCTCCCACAGCACGCTCTTCGTGGATGAGAAGGACCAGGCGAACGTCAAGGACGCCAGCCTCGAATGGAAGCCCGAGGCATCGCCGGCCTATGGCCATGGCACGGTTCGCGACGCTTACCCGGGTGTCGTTCTCGACCGCAAGGTCTGGTTTGATGCACCCTACCTCGTCATAGCTGACACGCTGACTTCCGAGGAGGAGCACCGCTTTGGCGCGCTCTTCCATGCGTACGGGAGTCTCCACGGCAGTGTCTCGAAGGCCATGGCGGCGCCCGCCGAGCTACCGAAGATCCCGCGGCTCGAGCCCCATCTGACCGCCGCTCAGTCGGCCTGGACGGAGGGCGAGATGGAGGCCGATTGGCGCGTCTGCCAGGGCGTGTGGCTGCGCCTGGTTGCCACCTCCGACGGTCCCTTCGAGGCCACACTGGGACGGACGTCGGGCAACCCGATGCCGGACTCCCGAGGCACCGTGATGCTCCGTGCCCTCGGGAAGACCCGGCGGTTCTGGTCGGTGTTCGAGGTACATCGCGGCAGTCCCACTGTTTCGTCGGTGAAGGTAGACGGAGACGGACTGTCGATCACACTCCGGGACGGCGCCCTGCGGCGCTACGCCCCCAGGTAGTGCGGGCCTGATTCCCGCACAGCCGCACCCCATCACCAGGGAGGGAACCTGATGGCCGTTCATACGCTAAGTCTGGAGACATACCGCCGCAAGGTGCTGGGCTGCTGGCTCGGCAAGAACGTCGGCGGGACGCTTGGGCAGCCCCACGAAGGTAAGCCCGGGCCACTGAGCCTGACCTTCTACGATCCGGTACCCGACGGCGCCATCGCCAACGATGACCTCGATCTGCAACTCGTGTGGCTGGCCAAGCTACGCGAGGTCGGCCCGATGATCACCGAACGCGACCTTGGACAAGCCTGGCGCGACAGTCTCACCTACCCCTGGGACGAGTACGGCCTGGGCAAGGCCAACCTGTTCCTCGGCATCGAGCCGCCCGTCTCCGGCCAGCACAACAACTGGTTCACCGACAGCATGGGCGCTCCAATCCGCAGCGAGATCTGGGCCTGCGCAGCACCAGGCTGCCCGGACCTTGCAGCGGCCCTGGCCTACCAGGACGGTTGCGTGGATCATGGCGGCGAAGGCCTCTTCGGCGAGATCTTCTTTGCGGCCATGGAGTCCGCGGCCTTCGTCATCGAGGACCGCGAGACGCTGCTCGACCTCGGTCTGAGCTTCCTGCCGCCTGACTGCCGCACGGCCAAGGCAATCCGCATCTGCCGCGAGCGCTACGCCGCCGGTGACGACTGGCTCCAGTGCCGCCAGGTCATCCTCGACCAGGCAGGGCACGTCAACTTCACCGACGCACCGCAGAACATCGCCTTCAGCGTCCTCGGATGGCTCTATGGCGAGGACGCCGGCGACGGCATGTGCAAGGCCGTCAACTGCGGTCAGGATACCGACTGCACCGGCGCGACCCTGGGCTCGATCTACGGCTTGCTGTACGGCCCGGAGTACTTCGAGGAGAAGTGGACCAAGCCGGTCGGCGACGAGATCAAGGTCGGCTACGGGGTCATCAACTGCGAGGTGCCCGCGACGCTGCAGGAGTTGGCGGATTGGACCGAGCAGGCTGCACGCGAGATCCTGGAGGCCCACAACGCACCGGTGCGTCTCGGTGACGCCGACGATCTGGCCGGTCTGACCCTCGACGACCTCAAGGGGCAGGCACGCTGCAGCGCCAAGCTGGAGAACCTCGACTGGAAGGTCACCAAGATCGCCGACAAGGTGAAGCTGGTCAGCGACTACGGCGGCGAGCCGACCATAGCTCCGGGCGAGAGCCTCACTGTCACTCTCTCGGCGACCGGCGACATCCCCGAGGGCGCCGAGCTGTCCGTCAAGGCTCCCGAGGGCTGGAGCGTCCGGCCGGGAGCTTCGCACCGCGCACCAGGTCTCGTGCGTCGCCCCTTCACCGTAGCGATGCCCGCTGGTGCCGGCATGGCCGCCCGGTATGAGCTGCAGGTGTCCGTCACAGCGGCCGGCAAGGTCCTGGCCGACGATACCCTCACCGTCGCCGGGAAGCAGTCCTGGAAGATCACCGGGCCGATCCCCGTCAGCGATCTGGCTGCAGCCCTGGAGGCGGAAGCGCCTGTCGACGGATGGCGGACGGTCCTCACCGACGGTCACGCCCTGGTGCTCGATCCGGGTCTGGATTTCGACCGCGTGTACTTCATCGAGGCTGTCGTCAACAACCCTGAGCCGCAGATCGGGCGCATCGTCTGCGCAACCCAGGAGATGCAGCGCGTCGCCCTGGCCGGCCAGGAGATCCTCCGCAAGACCGAGCCGACTCGCTTCGTCCCGGCTCCGCATCGCTCGGGCGCAGGCACTACCTACGCCATGGAACAGCTACCGGCAAGGCTTCCCCTGACCATCACGCTGGTCGCGCGCGCCGGGCAGCAGGCTGAGATACACCTGTTCCTGACTGAGCCCAGTGGCGACCAGTACCTGCGCCGCAACTGCCCGATCGTTGGCGCCTTCGTCACCGCACCCTAAGGTCACTGCGGGCCAATCGGCCCTGAATCAGACATGCCGAAACACAGGAGCCCCCGGAAACGGGGGCTCCTGTTGCATCCTCTCGCGGTCTGTCTGACGGGTTACGAAGAGGAGAGGTCGGACTCCGCCTCGGTAACAGCATTGCAGACCGGCAGCGGCACGCCCGCTTCCTCCTCCGGGTGAACCCCGAGCTTACGCAACACGAAGTACATCCACACGATCGAGATGCCCGCGCTCAGCAGCGTGGAGGTCGGGAAGGACCAGAACACCCCGAGAAGCCCCCAGATTGCGGCGAACCAGTAGGCGAAGGGAAGCCGGAGTACCAGATTCCGATACATGTGCATCAGCATGGCGATCCACGACTTGCCAAGGCCCTGGAAGCCGGCCGACATCATGATGGAGCCGCCGACGAGCGGATACACAGGCATGTTGATGCGCAGGTACTGAACCCCCAGGGGCAGCATCTGCGGGTCGCTGTTGAAGAGCCCGAAGAAGAAGCCAGGGAAGGTGAGGACGATCGCGCCCACGGCGCCCATCAGGACCGAGGCCATGCCCGCCGCCGCCCAGATCACCTTCTTGCATCGCACGTACTGACAGGCCCCCAGGTTGTAACCGACCATCGGCACCACGGCGCTGAAGAGGCCGAAGACCGGCGTGAAAGCGAAACCCTCCAGCCGCATTGCGACACCCATGACACCGACGGAGAAGGGGTTCAGGCTCATGAGCAGCTTGTTGGTGAACAGTCCGGCCGCCGCCATGCTCAGCGTGCCCACGCTGACCGGGATCCCGATCCAGTAGATGTCCTTGATGACTGACCAGCGCAGGAACAGGGGTAGCCCCGGGATGCGCCCGGGACGAACCTCGGAGTGCGGTGACCAGAGCTGAGCCAGGAGCGCCGCGGTCATCAGCGTGCGTGTGATCAGCGTCCCGAGCGCGGAGCCCCGGACACCCATGTGCAGGCCGTAGATCAGCAGGGGATTCAGGATCGCGTTCACGATGTTGGCGAGGATGCTGATCTTCATCGGCGCAATGGTGTTGCCCTGCGCTCGCAGGGCACCGTCGGCCGCGACCCCAAGGTGCATCGTGCACAGCCCCAGCAGGGCGATGTGCGTGAACTGGCGAGCCGGAGTGAGCACGCTCTCCTCCTTGCCCATGAACAGCAGAATGGGCTCGAGGAAGGCCAGCATCCCAAGGGTCAGGACGACCCCAATGACGCTGGCGGAAAGCAGGGCGTGGTTCACCACATCGCGCGCCTGGTCAGGACGTCTCTGCCCCAGCCGGCGTGACACGAGAGCCGAGGTGCCGACCTGGATCGCGCTGGCGATGGCATAGGAGAAGAAGAACAGCGGGCCTACGAGAGCGACGCCACTGACCTGCTCCTTGCCCAACTGCCCGATGAAGATGAAGTCTACCATCTCGAACAGGGTCTGCGTGAGCCCGGCTGTTGCGGCCGGCACTCCGAGGGCAACCAGCGTGGGCAGGACTCGCCCGGTCCCCATTTCGTGCGACTCAATTCTGCGTATCCAACGTGCCATCGTCGTCCTACTTCCGAGCAAGACTCTTCGCGAACTCAAACAGAGGGGCCCGACACCTGAGTCGGGCCCGTTCGTTAGCGTGTAGTGCGTCAGCGCTCCGGGGCGCAAGTGGCCCCGGGGTCGCTAGGGTAGCTTGACCTCAACCATACCGTCCCCTCCCGGCACGAGGTTGACCGTCGCCGTCACCTTCTTGCCCTGCGCCTCCACCGTGACCTGATGTCGCCCGTAGAAGGCCCGGAGCGTGGCGTCACCGGCTGCGTTCGTCTTGCCCTGCCAGTTGGTCCACCACTGGCGGAAGACGAGGTCCTGGTAGATATCGGCTGCCGGGCGGTTGCTCCAGTCGCGTCGCACCATCGCACCGCCGTCTCTGGCGCGCCAGTGCGAGCCTTCCCAGAACCCCCACATGATGAAGCTCTTCACCGAGGGATGGCTGAAGGCTGCAGTCAGGAGGTCTCGCGTGTACTCGGCGTGCATCTGGTCGTCACGAAGGCCCACGTCGTACTCGGTGATCTCCAGGTCTTTGCCGAAGGCCGCCCACTCATCGAGGATCTCCAGAACCCGCACAATCGGCGTCAGCGGCGAGTGCATGTGACCCTGGATTCCGAGGGCGTCCACCGGCGCCCCATGGTCGAGAAGGTAGCGTATCCGCTGCGCGACCTTCGCCCGGTACTCGGGCCGCTCGTCGATGATACCATAGTCGTTGTAGCAAAGCTTCACGTCAGGATCAGCCGCGCGAGCCCACCGGAAGGAATCGGCAAAGCTCTCCCACCCGAGGTTGTCCCAGACTTCGACGTTGCTGCCCGCCTCGTTCACCACGTCCCACAGGTACACCTTGCCTCGCATGCGAGTGGCGTAGTCGGTGACGTGGGCCTTGCAGGCCGCCAGGAGCTCCTCGCCACGGAGTTCGCGCAGCGCCGGCGGCAGGTGCTTGTAGGATCCCCAGAGCAGGCAGTGGCCACGCACGTCGATGTCGTGGGCCTTCAGCCAGTCGATGGCGCGGTTCACGGTGCTCAGGCTGCCGTCGCCGATCGCAGGCCACTTGAGGTCGTTCTCAAAGGTCACGGTGTTGAAGAGACGGGCGACTTCCTCCTGGAAGCGCAGGTTGTCCGGGTTCACTGTGTCCAGCAGCCGGCTGGCCGGAACGGCGCTGCCGAAGCGGAAGAAGTGGCGCTGTTGGTCGACCTTCACGACCGCATCCGGAACGATAGCACCGTCTAGGCCCCTGACACATACTGTCAGGTTGCCCTTGCGAATCTTCTCGATACGTTCCAGCGCAGAAGCCCGCCAGGTGTCCCGGTTCTCGCGTCCGCCCCAGTAGTCGATGGTCTCGCTGAAGGTGTGGTCTGTTGCCGGTCCGTAGTTCTCGACGCGGACCCCGGCGACTTCGACGGTACCCTTGTCATGGCCCAGGAACCACTTGGCCTGCGTCTCCTCGGGACCGAAGCTCTGGAAGGCCCTGCCCAGGAATCGGTACTCCTTCCACTCGGGCGTGAGCCGTACCATCTGGCTGATCCCCTTGGTGTTCGGGGCTTCCGCCATCTCCCAGACGAAGGTGACTCGCACCTTGTCCGGGCTGCGCATCCAGGCCTGGAAGTAGACGGCGTCGCCCTTGCGCACACCGACCTTGCAGCGCTGGCCGAAGCCGACGCTCCAGCCCTGGGAGTCAGGCGGCGGCGACGTAACCAGGCGAAGGCCCTTCGGATAGCCGGTCACCTCGGTGCTAAGGGGAGTGACCTGCAGCTTCTGGCCGTCGCCCATGCCCCAGTTGCCCTCAAGGGGACCAGAGAAGTCCCCATTGTCAACCATGCTGACGGGCTGGTCCACGGTGGGTCGCTCCCTCCCCGGTACTGGTTTGGCCTCGGGGTCGTAGAACCGGATGCCGGTCAACTCGATGACGCCCGGGGCGAAACCGAGATGGAAGACGACTTGCGCATCGCCGGCCTTGTAGTCCTGCACGGCCTTGCTGCTAAGGACGTATTCCTTCCACTCGGGAGTGAGGGTGACCGTCTCCCCCACCGTCTTTGTGTAGGGGTCGCGGGATAACTCGACGTAGGCGTTGATCCGGTTCGACTGGGGACTGCGAGCCCAGAAGCTGAGGACGAGTGGCTCGCCCTGAACCAGGCGCTCATCGACCTTCTGGTTCAGCACAAGGCTATGGGGCTGGCTGCCGGGTTCGGGTCGAACCGTGAGCTGCAAGGCCTTCGCGTAGGGTCCAGCGGAGACGTCGATGACCTTCGCCAGGCAGGCCTGCGATTGCGGAACCGACCACTCTTCCATTTGGTTCGTGAAGCCGCCGTTGAGTACCAGGTTAGCCGGCTCTTCCTGGGCGCAGCCGACACAGGCGAGCGCCGTCAGTATCACCGCAAGAAGCTGACGCATGGACAACCTCCCGTTGGGTGTTCGCCTTCCCCCATCTCGGCATGCTACCGGGGCGACCAAGGGGACAGGGGCCGTCCCCGGGGAGACGACCTCTGTCGTGAAACGCAAGAGTCACGGACAACGGACTAGAGCTTCCAGAGCTTCACAGCCAGGTCCGAGGCCAGCTCGGGAAGCTTGAGTTCGAGCTTGCCCCCTGTCACAGTGACGCTCTCGGAGCGTTCTAGTTCACCCTTCCAGGTCTTCCACCGCTCCAGGCGGTATGCGCCGTCTGCAAGGCCACTGACCTGCAACACGCTGGGAGCGATCGGCTTGACCTCGCCCTGGGAGTAGTTGTACCAGTCGCTGTCGCGATTCTGGATCCACAGGATCGAGAC
The DNA here is from genome assembly GCA_039679385.1 of Armatimonadia bacterium. Lineage (NCBI taxonomy): Bacteria > Bacillati > Armatimonadota > Armatimonadia > Armatimonadia bacterium. The sequence goes on from JBDKVB010000067.1 coordinate 34,036, forward strand.
CGGGTCGGACTTCATCCCGGCAACCAGCAGCCGCGGACGCGCGATGAGCTGACAGCCCGTGAAGGTCAGGCGCGTTACCTTGACCCAGTCCTTGCCGTCGTTGTCCACGCGGATGCGGTGCTTACCGGCAGGGATGGTGACGCTCAGGTCTGTATCATAGGTTGTCTCCCACAGCGTCCACTGCTCACGCCAGACACTGCTCTTGCCCAGGTTCTCGCCGCAGGGCAGGTCGAACTGGGCCACCTGCTGATCATCAACCCACACCTTCAGCAGGCCGGAGTTGGACACCGTCGAGATGTGCAGGACAAACTTGCCCTCCTGTGGGTAGTTGACCACAAAGGTGGGCGGGTTCTTGAGGTCCGCGTGGCCCTGACCCTGGAGGAGCATCTCGACGGCCGGCTCTCCCTCGACCGTGCCGTCCGGAAGGACAACATACTCGTTGCGGGCGGGCTTGCCCCAGCTCATGGCTGTGTTGAGGGCGATATCGCGGGTCTCGACTTGGCGGCTGCGATCCTGGAACTCCGGCTGGGTGGTTTCGAGGGGCTCCCAACGGGTCGTGCCCAGAGGCAGGTTCTTGGTGAAGTTGGCGATGGCAGTGAAGTGGAAGTAGAGGTCGAGGGGCTCGATGTAGTTCTCGTGCCACCAGGGCATCGGGCCGCCGGCACAGAAGCTCGTGAGGCCTGCCCAGAGGGCGTTGTGGATGCCCCAGCCCTGCGGGTCGGTCTTCTCAAAGCCGCCCCTGGCGTTGATGCCGAACTCGCCGAAGATGTGAGGCTTGGCGAAGCTGTTCCACTGCAGCAGGCTCATCTGCCGCACCGGTTCGGCGACGTTGCCGTCGTTATTGGTGTAAAGGTGAGTTTGCACAATATCTATATCCGGGAGTTTCCAATAATCCGGTGGGCCGGTGTGGCCCCAGAAGCTCGTGGTGATCATGTGGCCAAAGGGATCGAGGCCGCGCAGGTACTCGGACATCTCCCTGGTCCAGGGGAGCTTCTGCTCGTCGGTCGAGCCCTCCCAGCCTTCGATCTCGTTGCCGAACTCCCAGCACAGAACGTTGGGGCTGTAGCCCCAGCGGGCGACGGTGTAGCGCAGGCGCTTGCGGTAGAGCTCTTTGGCCGTCGGGTTCGTGAAGAAGTCCGCGGGCTTCGCACAAGGGCCGCCGTTGGCGGCGTTGAAGGGATTGCGGCCCCAGTTGTTCTGCGACCGGAAGTCCTGATGGGTGTCCATGCACATCATGTAGTACATGCCCACCTGCTTCGCCAGGTCGAGTGAACAGTCCACTCGGGCGGCCGTGTCCTGGCGATACCACCCGAGCTTGTCCGTCCACTCAATGCCCAGGCTTCCCGAGTGCATCCACCAGCGGTTGTAGTTCTCGCCGGCAGCCGCCATCTTCCGCACGGCCTCCTCGGCGAGCTGGCCCGTGGTGTGATAGGTCGGGAGGTTGTGGCCGATGGCGAAGTACCCGTCGCCGTTGTCGAAGGCGAAGTAGTGGGGATCGGCCTTGCCGGGACGCAGGAAGCCCTTGCTGTCGCCCGTCACGCACTCGAAGGAGCCAGAACCACCAGACACCTTGCCGGTGCGGTCCTTGAGGGTCAGGGTCCAGGTGTACTTGCCCACTTCGGTTGGCGCGAAGCGCACCTGCCACACACCATTCCCGACCGGGCGCATCATCTCGCGGCCTTCCGAGGCTTCCCGCTGCTGCTGAACCATGAAGAAGCCCGGCACCTGCAGGCGCTTGCCGGAAGGCGCGATGAACTCGGCATCGAGGGCAACCTGATCGGGGTCGTAGGGGTTCTCGTAGGTCGCGCCCAGGTCAACCGTCAGGTCCAGTCTCTCGTAGCGGCCGACGCGGTCGGCGTTCTGCGAGACCCCGCGCAGAGCCAAGGGCTCCGTTCCCGCAGTGATCTCGCCCGGGAATCTGTCGGGCAGGTCGGCGAAGGTGACCATGAACTCGCCCTCCACTTTCTCGGCGGGGTCGAAGTCGGAGGTCAGCAGGCCCATCCGGAAGCCGAAGCTGTCGCCCAGGCTCTCCCGTTCGATGGGACAGGGCTTTGCAGGAATCAGACACAAGGCGCGCTTGCCGCCGAGCCCCAGGTACAGCTTCTCCCCCACCGTGTTCACCGGGCTGACCAGCGTCCCAAAGGCCGAAGGAGGCACCCAGAGACGCTCCTGACCGGTGAAGGCCGGCTTCTCGCCGAAGAGGTGGAGCCAGAGGGGACCGCGGCTCAACTTCAGGGCCGCCGACTTCTCCAACTGTATCTTGACGCGCACGCCTGCCTCTGCCGGGATCATCTGCAAAGAGTACTTGAGGGGCGCTGAGCCGTCCCGTGCGGAGAAGGTACCAGCCATGGAGAGGCTGCCATCGGCGGCAAGGGTCGCCGGCGTTTCGACCTTGCCACCGGCGAGGGTCTCGTAGAGGTAGTTGTCATGCCACAGGAAGGCGAAGAACCGGACCGTCTTGTCGGCGGTCCCGGCGTACCAGATGCCTTTGTCGAAGCGGACCACCTCATCCCCGCGTTTGAGGACGAAACCTGATCCATCGGCCTGGAAACCTTGCTGAGCGTTGGCGAGGAGCGGTAGGGACACGAGAAGAGCGACGATCCAGCGGCTCGGCATGGGAACCTCCCTGGTGAAGACGCGCAACCGCTCACGGCAGTCAAAGAGGGCTGCCGTGAGCCGGTCGGGTGCTATAAGCTGGGGTATCTTAGGGCTTGGCGCGCTGGAGTATCTCCCTGGCTTCCAGCACGGTCACCCACTTGCAGTGTCCATCGGCGAAGCCAAGGTTCACCCCGCCGTTGTGGACTCCTCCTTCAGGGATATCTTTCGCGCTCCCCAGCGGATTCCCATCCTGGAGGTTCGCCTCGAGGAGCAGAACCGTCTCAGCCGGCGCGTCGATCTTCTTGAGGTTCACGCCGACCAGGGCCTCGTTGAAGGCGTAGCCGATCTTCTGCCCCGGCCGCGAGGGACAGAGGAGGACCTGCGCATTGCCGAGGTAAGGGGCGGTGTCCTTCACCCAGGTCTTCGTCGGCAGGCGTTCGTCCCAGTCCTGGGCGTACATGAGGAAGGCGAGGCAGAGCTGCTTGAGGTTGGACAAGCACGAGGACTGCTGCGCCTTCTCCTTCGCTTGCCCCATCATGGGCTCGAGTATGGCCTTCAGCGCGGGGTTGTCGGTGCCCTGGCGGTAGGGGAGCTTCGCCTCGACCTTCATGGTCGCTGTGTTGATCTTGTACAGGACACCATTCTCGGCGATGAAGGCGAAGTCGCCCTCATGCCACGAGACGGGTTGCCCCGCGGGCTGGCTCATGGCGTTCTTCATGAACATCAGGCCCATGAAGTCCTCAGGACTGCCGCCGCCCTCACGCGACATCATCAGGTACGGGATGAGCCAGGAAGTGTCACCGCCCTGGGTCAGGAGCGAGAGCAGAAGGGCTTCGTTGTCCATTGCCGCCCCGGGGCCCTGGCCCTGGAACTCACCTGGAGGACCTGGTGGTCCGCCCGCTGGTCCCCCCGGCGGTGGAGGTGGCGGTTCGGGCGGCTGAGCTAGAGCAAGGGAGCAGAGGCACACGGCGATCGCACAGGTCAACAGCACTATCCTCGACATCGTGTTTCCCCCTGTCATGGGGCCACCGCATGGGTGGCTGAACTGGTACAATCCTCGTCCCTCTTCAACACAACTTGTGAACCGAAAGCCTGACGAGGAACGCCCGCGTGGCGTTCGGAGTCGTCCACCATGGAAGAGACGCTCAGGCAGTGCTCTTTTGTCTGCCCCGTGGCGTGTGCGGAGGGTTAGCGCTCTGAACTCAGGTAAGCCTTCAGGTTCGCCAGGTAGCGCGTCGCCACGGGGTCATGTTGCAGCGCGTAGTCTGACAGTTCCACGGCAATCAGTGTTCCCGCACCTTTCCTCATCTCGAAACAGGTGACGCCGTAGTGCGACTGTAGGTCCTGCGGCTTCTTGAGGTACCCGTGCGGCCAGACTGTGTAGGCCAGAGTTCTCACTTTGGCCTGGGGCTTGAGCACATAGGCACCTTCGCACACGTGGGGCACGCCGTCACCCTCTACGCTCAGCCAGGATAGGTCCAGAGGTTCGAGGCCGTCGAAGACCCGATGGGTCTCGTCGTCAAGGTTGGCGATCTCAACGACCCGCGCGCGGTAGTCTGCGACGACGTCGGGAAGCAGGCTCTTGAGCGCGCTCCCCGCATTCAGCACCAGAACCTTGCCACCAGCCTCCACGAAGCGAGACAGTTCACCGGGGTCCTGACCCGCTGCCTCCTGGGGTCCTCGGATCACTCGCAGCCCCGGCGCCGAGGGGAGCTGTGCCCAGGAAGGCATCGCCAACAAGAGTTCATAGGTGTTCTCAGAAACGACCTCCTTCCTAGACCTCAACTCCAGGCGCAGCCGATACGTTCCCCTGGGCGCGGGGAGATTCTCCGGGAGCTTCAGCGAGAGGTCGCGCCAGGTGTTCCCGTAGTAGGGAATCGCCGGTACGGCTACCTCGGTCTGTGCAAGGGAGTGGCCGTCGGGGTCCTCCAGTCGGACCAGGAGGGCGCCTTCGGGAAGGTCGCCGCGGATCCGGTCGTCGTTGACCACGCACACACGACCTGAGAGGGTGTCTCCGGCGAAGTAGTGGCGGTTGCGTAGCTCCAGGCTCACGAGCACGGGCTGCAGCGCCGTCTGCATGGCCTTGTACGCCGGATAGGGCGCGATCCGGTCGGCGTCGTAGCTGTTACGCCACCAGTTCGTGTTGGCGAAGTGCAGCAGACCGCAGAGCTTGTCGCGCTCACGCCGAGCCAACTCGGCCAGTTCCTTGCTCAGGAAAGCATGGCGCGATAGGAACAGCCCGGCGTCGCGGTCCTCGTAGGCCCAGTCGCCGCACCAGGCCTGCGGCACGTAGTGCAGGTCGATGTACTTGCGGGTTGGATGGCCGGAGTCGTTGTTGGGGTACCCCTGGCTGAACTCCTGGCTGATGGCGGGCCGTGTGCCGGTGAAACGTGCCTCGATCTTGCGCCCGTACAGAGCGAAGGGCGAGGCCGAATACCATCCGAAGTACTGGTGGGTGTCGTCGATGTCGCCGTCGTCGTAGCCTGCGGGACCGACCTCCCGGGCGTAGACCGCCGCATCGCGCACATAGCCGGAGTCGGGCACGATCGGTCGCGAGGGATCAGCCTGCCGCATCGCGTGGATCAGCTCGGTCGCGATGCGCCACTTCTCCGCACGTCTGGCCGGGTCGGTGTCGCGGTACCAATAGCTCTCGTTGTTGAGCGTCCACATCAGAATGCAGGGGTGGTTGCGCATTGCGCGGAGGATGTCGGTCCACTCGGTCTTCCAGGCCTGCACGAGTTCGGGTGAGATGACCGCGCTGTTGTCGATGTTCACCCAGGGCCAGATGCCCTCCATGCTTACGCCAACACCCTCCTCGTCGGCGGCGTTCAGCCAAGTCTCCGTGAAGGAGGACCCGTGTGTACGCGTGACCAGGGTGTTGCCCTCGTGCATCAGGCGTAGGAAGGTGTGGGCGAGCTTGGGGTCGTTGGGTTTGAGGCCACTGGGGCAATGGTTCGCGCCCCGCAGCCAGTAGGGCTGGCCGTTGAGGTAGAGGCGGTTGCCCCGCACCTCGAAGGTCCGGAAGCCGACGGGAACCTTGACCCGGTCGAGGACTTTGCCCGAAGCTGCCTCGGACAGGGCCAACTCGAGGCCATACAGATTCGGTTGTTCGGGGCTCCACAGCTTCGGCTTGAGGTCGGCGACCTGGAGCCGGTACCGGTCTTGCGGTGTCTGGCCGACGGTCACGGGCCTGGCATCGCGGTACAGCGTCTCACCGGTCTTGCGGTCGGTGATGACTGCCGCCAGTTGACAGGCGACTGGTGCCGTCTGGGCGCCACCGAAGGTCACGTCGGCGTCGAGTCCCGTCAGCGAAGGCGTCACCTGGACCTCGCGCAGGTAGCGGGGATCGGTGACGACCAGCTCCACCGGCTGCCAGATGCCCAGGTTGCGGTTGTACATGCCATGGGGCAACCCGGTGAGCATGTCGCGGGTGATCTGCATGGTCACCGCCACTCCCAGGACCTCGGCGGGATCGCCCGCTCCCTGGTAGTTGGCCTGGCTCGCGAGGACAGTCAGGCAGTTGAGCTCCCCCGGGCGGAGGGCTGAGGTCGCGTCCAGCTCGAAGGGCGCGAACATGCCCACATGCCCGCCGAGGTGCTGACCATTGAGCCAGACCTCACAGGTGGCGGCGACGGCCCCGAACCGCAGACGCACGCTCTTGCCGGAGTAGTCGGCCGGCACCTGCAGCCACTGGCGATACCAGGCCGAAGTGGTGCGGTCGTAGTCGAAGGTCAGGGCATCACAGCGTGCCTTCTCCTGGCGAACCCAGTTGTCGGAGGTGCCCTCGCTGGGCGCATAGATCCACCAGTTGGCGGGCTTGAGGAAGGCCGGAACCGGCATCACGTGCCAGCCATCGTCTGCGGCGGTCGGGTCGTAGGGGTGCAGGCCGGCAGGCCGGTCCTGATCCGGCAGTAGCAGCCAGTTCCCGCCCAGATCGACGCGGGTTCGTCCTGGCAGAGCCGAAGGAAGCTGAAGTGGACGGTATGCTGCCCGGGCACCGGCTCTTGATAGACGGGAGGCCTCGGCCCTGGCCTCAGCATCCGCCTGCGTCAGCGCCTGGGCTGCCTGCTCGGCCCGCCACTGCTCCGAGGTGACGGCGAACTTGTCCGGGACCGCCGCTCGGGGCTCCAGCGAGAACCAATTGAGGGCGCCGCCGGAACCACTCTCAGGGTGCCTGGCTCGGAAGATGAACTGGAACTTGCCGTCGGCGACCGTAACCGGGCGCTGCAGAACATGATAGGTATCAGCTCGTAGCTCCAGGTTCACGCTGGGAACCATCTCCCCCTGGACGTAGACCTCCATGTGTGAGGCGAAGCCGGGGTCTCCACCAACCATCGTCAGCACGTAGTCGCCCCGTCGGCACTCCAGCACGAAGCCGGCGCTGTAGGTGCCATGGGCGAGTGCAGCCACGGTGTCCCGGCGCTTGTCGGGGTTCAGCTTGCGTTCGCGCATCAGGGAGGTCATGTCGGAGGTCCAGCCGTAGCCGCGCTCGTGGGTGTAGGGAGAGCCATCGGCCGGCAGGTACCCGTCCACAAGGGTATAGGACATCGGCTGGAAGTTGACTCGCAGCGCTTCGGGTGAGGGCTCCTCTTCGGTGCCGGTGGAGACTGTTGGTTGCCCGGTGACCTGCACGCTTTCGAACCGTGCGGAGAAGGGGCCACCACCGAGGCCAATCAGGCCAGGACCTAGCGGCCGGTCATCGGTGACACGCAGGCTTGGTCGCGGGTCATCGCCCACCCAGACCGACAGGAAGGCGCCCTTCGCCACAACTCGGATCTGGTAGGTCACCTCAGGCTGCGGCGTGAACCCGAGGGGCTGCGCAGCCAGGGCGCGATCCTCACCGCCGGGGCTGAAGCGGAAGAGGAGCAGGTCGTTGCAGTTGTTCCCGCGCAGGGCCAGGGCGTAGTGGGTATCGTCGTCGGTGTAGCGGAAGCGCAGCCAGATCTCGCCGTCGGAGTGCATCCGCGCGCGCACGGTCAAGTCCAGGTCACCGAAGCGCTGCTGCGGCCACAGCGCCATCTTGCCCCGCAACTCAAGAGCGCCCTGGGACACGGTGGCCTCGCCCCGACGGGTGAGGCTCCATTGAGACAGGTCCTTCACGGGCAGTTGGGCGGAAGAGGCAGAGGAGACGGCCAGGGTCAGCAGGGATAGGGGAATCGCAGCCCGACAGAAGCGTCGCAACACCTTGCTCACTCCCTCAAGGTCTGATGGCAACTCCAGGCTGACGTGTGACAGCTTCGTCAACCCAGCACGGCAGACCTGCGGGGAGCACGAACCTGCGCCTGTTTCTGGGTGCGGAGAAGGGGCTGAAAGGGGGTGAACCGGTACCCTAGGCCGCGGTCGCGCGAACGGCACTTCAGATAGCCCTTCTGGGTGGTGGCGTCGTGGTTGGCCTTCCACGGGGACAGGCAGGTGCAGGTGGTCAGGCCCACAGACCCGTGGGTGCCGGAGGTCTGGGCGTGGAAGTGGCCGCTGAGAATGTGGCGCAGATCGTGGCCGGAGAAGAGGGCGAAGACCTCGTCGGCATTGGCCAGGCAACCGGGGACGCTGGCTGCAAGGGGGAAATGCGTGAAAGCGACGATCGGACGGTCTGAGGGCAGTTCGGCGATCTGGGTCGCCAGCCACTGCAGCACCTCGTCGGTCACCTCGACCCGAGTCACTTGTCCGCCGCGCGTGGAGTCGAAGCCCAGGAAGGTCCAGCCGTCATGCTCAAAGGCCACGTTTCTGACCCCCAGCACCGTATCCCAGGTCGTCTGCTGGGTGAGGTTGTCATGGTTGCCCGGGACCGCATACCAGGGCTTGCCGATGCCGTCGAGAAGCGACTTGATGGTCAGCAACTGGGCTGAGGAGCCGTTCTCGGTCAGATCGCCGGAGATCGTGACGAACTCGACCTCAGGGTCGGCGCCAAGCTTCGCTGCAAGGGCCTCGAAGTACACCACATCGGCCTCATCGCGGAAGTGCAGGTCGTTGAGAGCGGCAAAGCCAAAACCGGCACTGGGTGGCCCACCCTTGCCACTGCCGCAACCGCCCAGCGCGGCACCCAACAGCGATAGGCCACAAGAGCGCAGGAACAGGCGTCGGTTGAAGGTCCTTGGCTGCGAAATGGCGCTTCCTCCGTTCCTGTCGAGGGCAGTCCAACTCGGCAAGCGGGCCCTGCCGCATCCCAAGAGTCACTCAGTCTTGGAACAGGGGCGTGCTGAAGTACCGTTCGGCGCGATCCGGCATCAGGGTGACGACGTTCTTGTCCGGGCCCAGACGCCCTGCGACCTGCACTGCGGCCCATACGTTCGCGCCTGAGGAGATGCCCACGAGGCAGGCCTCCTTGCGTGCGAGTTCTCGTGCGGTCTGGATGGCGTCCTCGTTCGTCACCTCGACCACTTCGTCCACGAGGCTCACATCCAGGACTGCGGGAACGAAGCCATCGCCGATGCCCTGGATCTCGTGCGGCCCGGGTCCGTGACCACGCAGCGCCGATACGTTCGCCGGCTCCACGGCTACGCCCAGGATCTCCGGGCGCTTCTCTTTGAGGAACCGCACCACACCTGCCAACGTTCCGCCACTTCCGACCCCGGCAACGAAGGCATCGACCCTACCTTCCATCTGTTCCCAGATCTCGGCAGCGGTCTGCTCGTAGTGAATGCCGGGGTTGTCTGGGTTCTCGAACTGCTGGGGCACGAACACGCAAGGGTTGGCGGCCTGGATCTCGTTGACCTTGTCGACGGCGCCCCGAACACTCTCCTCCGCCGGCGTGAGCACCAACTCGCCGCCCAGCGCCTGGATGATGCTCTTGCGTTCATCACTCATGTTCTCGGGCATGACGATGATGACGCGATAGCCCTTGTGGACGCCGACGAGGGTGATGCCGATGCCCGTGTTGCCGGAGGTCGGTTCGCAGATGATGCAGCCGGGCTTCAGCTTGCCGGCCTGCTCGGCCCTCTCGATCATGTTGAGGGCGATTCGGTCCTTGACGCTCCCACCGGGGTTCAGGAACTCGGCTTTGGCGAAGACGTTGGAGGGCGTGAGCCTCGACAAGCGCACCATCGGGGTACCACCGATGGCGTGGAGGATCGTGGACAGCCACATGGGACAAGACCTCCGGTCGGTATGGGGACGGAGCAACTCATCACGGCACGGGCCCCGGTCGGTGTCAGCGGATGATACACCGCCTCTGCTGCATCGTCAACGCGGGCTGCCACAATCTGGGCAGAGCGAAAGATAATGTCTATGAACAGGAAGGAGAGGGCATCGTCAAGGGAGAAAGGGGATACTGACAGCGCGGGCCGCGGAGGGTCAGGGCACCTGTGATGGGTGTCAGGGACCGGAGGCGGGTCGCGTTGACAGCCGCTAGATATTGCCATATAATCGCAAGGTTACAGCATGCGACCCAGCAATCTAGCGTTTGCTGACCCTGAATATCGAGGGGGAGCTGTCCGATGACGAGGGCTTTGGGCCCCGTTGTCGTGGCGCTGGCAGCCCTTTGTGTACTGCTGCCAGGCGCTCCGGCGACCGCGCAAGCACAGGCCGACCATTTCGTCACTGGTACCGAGAAGTTCGAGCGTGGCGAGTACAACGAGGCGGTCAACGACCTGCTGCAGGCCGTACAGGAGCATCCGGACTGGGAGGCTGCCTGGTACTATCTGGGCGCAGCCCAGTTCGAGGTGGCCTTCCAGAACCTGGGCACCGTCGGTGAGCCCGGGGCACGGGATTACTCCGCGGCCAAGCAGTCTCTGCTCAAGGCTCTCGAGCTAGCCCCCTCACGTCCAGGTACAAGAATGTACCTGGGACGCATCGAGGAGGACACGGGGGCCTGCACCGAGGCCCTTCGGCTCTATCGCGAGGAGCTGTCGCTGAAGCGTCTGGTGGATCGCAAGCCGGCGAATGTTGCCCTCGGGCGCGTGAGCTACAAGCTCGGCCGGTATGACGACGCCATGACGCTGCTGAACAGCGTGCTGTCTGCGGAGCCGAAGTACGTGGAGGCGCGCTACGTTCTCGGCCTCTGCCAGGTTGCCAAGCAGCGGCCGGAGGACGCCCTCGAGAGCTACAAGTCGGCCACCAAGACCCTCACCGAGTGGCTTGAGGGGGTCTACCACCTCCTGCGCGTCCAGTTCGCAGAGACCGATCCCACCGACTACTCTACGCGGGTTACTCGCGTGGTGGAGGACTGGGACCAACTGCGCAAGGAGTTGTGGGCACTTCGTACGGCCAAGGCCCGCCCCACTACGAAGACCCTTGAGCAGCACACGCAGACCTATGCCAGGGCCCAGGAGTTCGCCCTGGACCTGCATCTGTGGCCTGCTCTGAACAAGGCCACCGGCGATGCCTACATCATTACGAAGGACTGGGCCGCCGCACGCAACGCCTACCGCCACGCGACGAAGTCGCGCGAAGGTGAGGGCTCTGAGGACGATCCCGACGCCTGGGCGCGGATCGGCCGGGCCTACCACAAGCAGGCAATGCAGACCTTCGCCGATACCGGCCAACTGCTTCGCACGGCCGCGGAGTTGAAGGCTGCAGAGGGCGATACGGACACCGATCCACTCAAGTGGGACGGCTACGGTCGCGCGCTCTACGCAGCCGGCATCAATCACAAGGCCCGGCTCTCCGACATGCAGGCTCCTCGCGAGCCCGAGCCGGACATTGCCAAGATCTTCTCGGGTCTGGGCGAGGTCTATCTCTTTGAGGCCAACACCTACGTCACCGACCCGACGAGAGACATCAAGTCACATACCTACGACGAGGCCATTGAGGCCTTCGACAAGGCGCTCCTCTACGATGCGTCCTGCGTGCCCGCCATGTTGCACAAGGGCGAGGCAATGATCGACCGCGCGGAGCGCGAGAAGCTGCCCTCGGACAAGATCGACGGGTTCATGAACGCTCGCGATCTGCTTGAGGGGCAGGCCCTGAAGCTTGACGCCAAGGACCCGACGCTCTGGGCCGCGCTGGCCAGAGCCTACCTGGGCTTGGACGAGTTGGACAAGGCCGAGCAGGCCGCCAAGTCAGCCCTAACGCTCGACAGGAAGAACCTTGTGGCGCTGAACATGGCCGGCCTGGTGAGGTACTACCGGAACGATTGCATCGGTGCTGTCGATGACTTCACAACGGCCATCGAGACAGCTCCGAAGGACTTCCAGTCCTACCTGAATCTGGGCAACGCTCTGTACGGACTGCGGTCCTGGGGTCGTGCGCAGCGCGAGTACAACCGGGCTCTGGAGCTCGTGCCTCAGTCGTCGGTCTCCAACACGGGCAGCCAGCGTCCGTACGTGAAGTACCTTATCGCACGGACACAGCACGAGTTGGGTGACTACCAACTCGCGGTGAACACCCTCTCTGAGGCGCTCAGCATGCGCACCGACTTCTACGATGCGCAGCGGCTTCTCGGTGCCTCCTACAGCGGTCTGCGTCAGTGGCGGGCGGCCGAAGAGGCAGTCAAGGGTGCCATCAAGAGTGCCCCGAGGGACGACGTCGAGAAGCAGGCCAGCAGTCACACGCATCTGGGCGAGCTCTATGAGGTGGAAGGGCGGTACCACGAGGCGATGGCCGAGTACCGCACGGCGCTCTCGTACTCACCGGACTATCTTCGGGCGCAGGAGGGTGTTCGCCGGCTGACCTGGCAGGAGAAGAAGCGGCCGGCGACCTCGGCCTCGACTCAGTAGCTGTGTCCAACTAAGCATACAGAACATGCCAGGACCGACTGCCTAACATCGGTGTGTTGACCCGCAGGAGGCCTTTGATGATGCGCGTCCCCGCAGCTCTTGCCGTGGTGGCAGTGCTCGCCGCGTCCGTGCTTCTTACGGCCGTCGCCACAGCTCAGGAAACCCTTCAACCGGCCATGTTCCTGCGCGACGCCGCACACACGGGCGTGGGTGAGCCGACCCTCGCGACTCCCCTGGTCCTCGAATGGAAACACACCATCGACGGAGCCAGTGGGCAGCGAATGATCAGCTCCCCCGTGTGCGATGAGGACACGGTGTACTTCTTTGTCGGCAAGTCCATGCACGCCGTCTCGCGCACGACGGGTGCCCCCAGGTGGGAGAAGACTCTGGATTTGCCGGACACTGTCGACTCGACGCCGCTCATTGTCGACAAGCAGGCAGTCGTCGGGTGCCGTGACGGCAAGCTCTACTTCATCGATGTCCGCGGCTCCAAGGGCAACATCACCGGCAGCTTCGATATCAGCCAACAGAACAAGGGGCTCGCGAAGCCGGCCGCAACCACGACACCAACGCAGCCGATGATGGGTATGCCCTTCCCCATGATGAGGCAGGCGCAGACGCAGACCACAGCAAAGTACGTCGAGGCCTCCGCCACGTACAACGACGGAACCATCTATGTTGGCGCCGATGACGGATGGGTCTACGCCATCAACCTCGCGACCAAAGAGAGGGAATGGGGGTTCCGCACGAACGCCGCGATTAAGGCCTCCCCGGCCTACTGGAATCACGGCGTATACGTTGCCTCCACTGACGGCTACCTGTACGGTCTCTCAGCGAAGACCGGCAAACTGCGGTGGCGGTCCAAGCTCGACACCTTTGACAACTTCACCTCACCCGTCGTAGCCTACTCCAAGGTCTTCGCGGCCTCGGGCAAGTACATGTACGCCTGCGACTTCGGTAGCAATGGCTACGTGCGCTGGCGCTTTGAAGCCAAGGACAAGATCGTTGGCTCGCCTGCAGTCTATGGTAACATGGTCATGTTCGGTGACGCTGCCGGCAAGTTCTACGGCGTGAGCACCGGCGCCGACGGGAACATGAAGTACACGGATAGCGATTCAGCCGCCTTCTGGCAGGTCCCGCCGGAACCCCCTGCCGACGGCAAGGAGCCGGCCCTCGCAGAGGGCGAGGTTTCCGTTGGCGGGATGGACAAGCCGGTAAAGAGCTCCCCGATTGTGATCGGCGACGTGGTCATCTACCGGCCAGGGCCACGGCAGATCAATGCCCTCAGCCTGAAGGACCACTCACTCGTCTGGCACTACAACCTCCCGGAGGACGCAGCCAACGCCACGGCGTCTGTCTCACGCGGCTTTGGAGGCCGCTTCGGTGGTCGACGCTTCAGGCAACAGCAGCAGGAGGGCTCGGGGTCCATGGAACCCGGCGCTGGCGGCATGTTTGCACCGGGCATGGGTGGCGGCATGGCCGAACCTGGAATGGGCATGCCCTTCCAGCAGGAATTCCAGCCCCCCTCCTTCGACATGGGAGGCGCGCCACCCCCCAGTGGCGGCTCAATGGACGCATCGAGTGCAGAACCCGGCGCGGGCATGGGGATGGGGGCGCCGCTCGGTGTGGGTGGGCCCGGGGGCTCAGGCTTCCCCGGTATGCCGGGTTTCGGTGGCACGACCAGCACAACGACACAGCCCACTGGCCCGACACTGGTATTCGAGAACGAACTGATGGCCAGCCCCTTCGTGGCCGGCAACCAGGTCTTCGTTCTTGCTGACGACGGCGCCCTGTACTGCTTCTGTGGCACCTCGGCAGACGCGATCGCCCCCGGGTTCTCCAGTCCGGAACTTGAGATACCGGCGCAGGGCGGCTCCCGCCATCAGCAGGATCTGACCCTCAAGGGGAAGGGAGCCGAGGGCGCTCAGCCGACGAAGATCAACGGCGCGCCACCGGTCTACATCCGGGTCAAGGTCTCCGACGTGGGCAGTGGCATCAACCCGCAGTCGCTCACCATCACTGAAGACGAGGGCGGCGGCGCAAAGTGGGTACCCGCCTACGACACCTCCACGGGTCACGTCTGGGCGGCCTATGAGGGCACGGGCAGGGGTGGCGGCCGGAGCCTACCTGAGGGCGTCTACTCCCTGACTTTCGCCGTGTGCGACTGGTCGGGCAACCAGGCCCAGGCAACGGTCAGCTTCGAGGTGGACTACAACACGGCCGCACCTGCCGGTGCGCGACCGCGTGGTTTCTTCCCGGGCGGCGGGTTCCAGGGCGGTGGGATGTACCCGGGCATGGAGGGCATGACTGGCGCGGAGGGCGGCGGAGCCCTGATGGAGCCAGGCACCGGGGGTGTCTTCCCAGGCTACGTCGGTCCTGAGGGTGGCGGGATGGGCATGCAGGGCCTTCCTGGTCTTCCAGGGATGCCATCTCCCATGGTTGGGCCGTAGCGCCAGAGACCAAGGGCTCGCCCGATGCCGTTAGGTTCGCGCATCTGAATCCATGAACACTCAGCTCCACCGCGTCCCGTTTCGGAGGGAACAGGGTGGTACGATCCATCATCATTGTTGCTTTGCTTCTGGTCGGTCTGCTCTATGCCTCCCTATTCCTGATGTGGAATGCGGAGACGAAAGTAGACCTCGTCACCTGGGGTAGTCTGGGCGGCCCGCTTTGGATCGGCGGAGTGCCGGCGGGCTTCCTGCCACTGGTGGGTGCCCTGATCGGTGCGGCTGTCATGGCTATCGCAGCGTGGCTCCCCTGGGCGGCCCAGCGTAGGGCCACACGGTCGGCCGAAGCAAAGCTCGCGAAGGTTATTGAGAAGTTCAACGAGCAGAAGAAGCTGCTCGGCGCGCGCAAGCAGGAGCTTGCCGACCTTCAGGCTCGTGTCGACGAACTCGAGGGGACCTCGGCACCGGCGTCGGTGACCGAGGTCGCGGAGGAGGCCGGAGAGGGCTCACCCGTGGTGGCAACGGCAGACCTGGCCTCCGACGAAGAACCGGAGGCAATCCAGTAGGACCGATGTGCAGGCAGCGCGACACAGTCCATGATGCCCGAGACGGCAGGAGCTCGCGGGCCCCTGGCGTCTTTTTTGGTGGGCCGCCAAGGCGCTCTGCGATTCCGTGATATCACTCCCCGACACCGAGATTGACGCCTTTCTGACGCTCAACGCCAGCGGCCTGTCCCCTCTGCGCCAGTTTGCCCTGCTCGCTGCCTTCGGGACGGCAACCCAGATACTCGCCGCCTCCGATGGGGAGCTTGCCGAGGTCCAGGGGGTCAAGACGGACCACATCCGACGCCTGCGTGAGGCACAGCAGGTCGTCGACCTTGCGGCGGTGTGGGCAAAGTGTCGCGAGTACGGAGTCACGCCGGTCCCGTGCACCGCTCCTGAGTTCCCCCCACTCCTGCGCGCTTCGACCGACGGGACCCCTCTGCTGTTCGTCCAGGGCACCCTTGAGAAACGTGACGATCTCGCCGTCGCCATTGTGGGTACCCGCAAGTGCACGCCCTACGGCATGACCGTGGCGCGGCGGCTTGCCGGCGATCTGGCTCGGCGCGGGTTCACCATCGTGAGCGGCATGGCCCGGGGCATTGACGCAGAGGCTCACCTGGGGGCACTGGAGGCCGGAGGGCGGACAATCGCCGCCATGGGCTCGGGGCCGGACATCACCTTCCCGCGAGGTCACGTCGAGCTCCGCGAACGGATTGTTGCCTCGGGCGCTGTGATCACCGAGTACGGGTTCGGCTCTCCGCCACTCAAAGAGCATTTCCCTGAGCGCAACCGTATTGTCGCCGGCCTCAGTCTCGGCGTCCTTGTGGTCGAGGCACCCGCTGCAAGTGGTGCGCTCATTACGGCTCGGTTGGCCGGTGAGATCGGGCGGGAAGTCTTCGCCGTGCCCGGCGACGTTAACAGCCCTCTGAGCCACGGTGCGCACGCTCTGATCAAGGACGGTGCCAGGCTGGTGGAGTATGCGGAGGATGTTGTCGAGGGGCTGGGTATACTGCTCACTGCGGTGCCCGACCGTCCACAGGTGCCTGCTCCCGATCTGCCGTCCGAGGAGCAAGCGGTCGTTGACGCTCTTTCCCACCAACCACGACGCGTGGACGAGGTCGTGGCTAGCTGCAATCTCGGTCCGGCACAGGTGACGGCCGCCCTCATGGTCCTTGAGATGAAGGGCCTGGTGCGGCGTCTGCCGGGAAGTACCTTCGTCCGACTATAGCCTACGGGGGCACCTCCCCTCTGCTTCGGCAAGCTGCGTGGAGTTTCTCGTGGCGGCCCAGGCGCAGAGGGCTGCCCCTTCTGACCATCCGGTCATTCTGGAGTGTATGTGTGTGGCAAAAGCCGCCATCATCGTAGAGTCACCAACCAAGACGCGTACTCTGCAGCGCTTCCTCGGTGAGCAGTACTCGCTGCTCGCCTCTATGGGCCACGTGCGTGATCTGCCTGAGGGAGAACTGGCTGTGGACGTGGACAAGGGCTTCGAGCCTACGTACACGAGCTCTCCGCAGCAGAAGAAGACGCTGAACGCCCTCAAGAAGGCGCTCAAGAGCGTTGACGAGGTCTACCTCGCATCGGACCCTGACCGCGAGGGAGAGGCCATTGCCTGGCACCTTGCGCAGGCGCTCGACCTGAAGGACCCCAAGCGCATCGAGTTCAACGAGATCACCGAGCCGGCCGTCCGCAGCGCTCTTGAGCACCCGCGGACGATCGACGTCGAGCGCGTGAATGCACAGCAGGCCCGGCGGGTTCTCGACCGCCTGGTCGGCTACATGCTCAGTCCTCTCCTGTGGGAGAAGCTTGCGAGCCGCGGAAGCCGCAACTCGCTCAGCGCCGGTCGTGTGCAGTCGGCGGCGTTGAAGCTCGTGTGCGTCCGTGAGCGGGAGATCGCTGCCTTCGTCCCGGAGGAGTACTGGTCGGTCACTGCGGTCCTCTCCCCTCTCGACACTGAGGCCCGCTTTGAGGCCGAGCTGCGGACGCGCGACGGGGAAGACCTCAAGCTAACGAAGGCCGAAGAGGCTGAGCCGATTGCCGAGGAGCTGCGCCACCTGGCCTATCGGGTTCAGGGCGTCGAGCGCAAAGAGCGGCGGCGCAGTCCGCAGCCTCCCTTCATCACCAGCACTCTGCAGCGAGCTGCGGCGAACCAACTCGGTTTCTCAGCCCGCAGGACCATGGCCGTCGCCCAGCAGCTCTACCAGGGCATTGAGACTCCCGATGGCAGCCTCGGTCTCATCACCTATATGCGTACCGACTCCACTCGCATTGCCGCGCAGGCCCGTGAGGCTGCGGTCGAGTACATCAAGAGCCAGTACGGGGAGAAGTTCGTCGGCCCGGGCGCGACGGGCAAGAAGGTGGCCGGAGCACAGGATGCCCACGAAGCGATCCGCCCCTCCTACATTGAGCGGACGCCGGAGAGCCTCCGTCCGTACCTCGACGACGACCAGTACAAGCTCTATGAGCTCACCTGGCGAAGGTTCGTTGCCAGTCAGATGGCTGCTGCGGTCTCCGACGTCACCACGGTCGAGATCGCGGCGGGGCCCTATGGCCTGCGGGCTTCCGGTTCGGTGCTCAAGTTCCCCGGCTTCCTGTCCGTGACCAAGCCGGAGGACGACGAGGACGAGAAGTCGCTCCCCCCGCTGAAGGAGGACCAGGACTTGCGGGTCCTGGAGGTCAAGCCCGACCAGCACTTCACGAAGCCACCACCCCGCTACACGGAAGCCACACTGGTGCGTGAACTCGAGGAAAACGGCGTGGGTCGTCCGAGTACCTATGCCCAGATCATCGAGACGCTGCGGCAGCGCAAGTACGTGCGCATGGAGACGCGGCAGTTCGTCCCGACCGGCCTGGGCTTCTCGGTGAACGACTACCTGCAGGAGAGCTTCCCGGACATCATCGACGTGGACTTCACCGCCAAGGTCGAAGGCGAACTCGACGGCGTCGAGCAGGGGTCCGACTGGGTCGCACTGCTACGCCGCTTCTATGGGCCCTTCAGCGACCGGCTGAAGGCTGCGCAGGAAGCTCCACTGAAGGTGCTTGAGGAGAAGTGCCCCGAGTGCGGCGGACGACTGCTGGAGCGGTTCTCCGTCCACGGGAAGTTCGCGGGCTGCGAAAACTACCCCGAGTGCAAGTACACGCACGACCTGCTCTCGGACGTGCTCAAGAAGGCAGCGCCACGTCCCACGGGCGAGAACTGCCCGGAGTGCGGTAAGGAGCTCGTCATCCGTCAGGGGCAGCGCGGCGAGGATTTCGTCGGCTGCTCCGGCTACCCGGAGTGCAAGTACGTCCGCTCGCTGAAGGGCGACAAGTCCCAGCGGCCGAAGGCGGTCATGACGGACATCCCCTGCGAGAAGTGCGGCAAGCCTTTGGTAGTCCGGCACGGTCGACGTGGGCCCTTCCTGGGGTGCTCGGGGTTCCCGCGCTGCCGGACTACCCGCAACCTCACGGAAGAGGAAGCCGCTAAGTGGGCAACCGCGGAGCCGGGCCAGGAGAACGGCGACGGCACCGTGGTAGCAGCTGCTCCGGCCGTCCAACGCAGTGAGCCGATCAAGACCGACATCCCCTGTGAGAACTGCGGCAAGCCGATGCTGGTGCGACACGGGCGCCGAGGGCCCTTCCTGGGCTGCTCAGGCTACCCGAAGTGCCGCACTACCCGCAACCTGAGCGACGAGGAGCAGGCGAAGTGGCTTGGGGAGCAGGCCGCGGACGACGGGGAATCTGAATGACCCGGCGGTCGAGCGACAGGTTAGCACTCCGTGTCCCGGGATGTCCCGGCTACTACTCGCAGACCGTCGGAGAGAGGCACCGGTGCCCGTGACTGAGCTTTGCGATCAGCCCCGGCAGTCCCGGCCGTCCCCTGCGCTGTTGATTGCGGTGTTCGCGGTCTCAATGGCGGTGCTTGGCTTTGAGGTGTCGCTGACCCGCGCCTTCTCTGTGCTCCTGCGCTTCCACTTCGTCTTCCTGGCGGTCTCCATTGCCACCTGCGGCACCGGTCTCGGCGGGCTAGTCGACTTCCTGCTGCGCCGTGGTCCGCTCCGGAAGGCTTCGCCTCCGGTGGTGCTGGTGATTACCGGCAGCCTCAGCGCTCTGCTGATGCCGCTGACCTTCCTCCTGCTGTTTGCGAGCCCGCTGTCGGCCAAGCTCACTTCGGTGTGGGTGGTGACCGCTCTCTGTCTCCCGCCTTTCCTGGCCACGGGCGCCTTCCTGTCGCACGCTTTCGCCTGGTTCTCGGCTCAGGGAGGTCGGCTGTACTTCGCGGACCTCACCGGGGCCGCCCTGGGCAGTTTCCTGGTGATCGGGGCGCTCCAGCTCCTCGGCGGGATCAATGCCGGGATCCTGTGGGGTGCCGGGATCGCGGTCGGGATGCTCGTCCTGTGCTCTCAACTGGAGCCCCGTCGGCGAGCGGCGTTGGCCTGGCTTCCGGTGTGCCTCGTTCTGGCTGTTGGGGGGCTGCTCGTCGCCAACCGCAGCGGGGCAGTGGTGAACCTGCCGGTACTCCCGCTGACTGACGACCCCAATGCCAAGCCCTTGTACCAGGAACTGGGCGACCCCAAGGTTGGAGCCAAGATCGTCGACACGGAGTGGAACGCCTTCGCCCGTACGGACGTGGTCTCCAACCGCGGTGTAGAGGACTTGTATGTCTACACCGACGGCGAAGTGCCGACGAACATGCTGCGGTTCAACGGTGACCTGCAGGCTCTCCTCCCCCGGCTGCAGGAGTTCATTGGCTACTACGCTTTCCAGGAACTGAGGCCCGACAAGGTCATGCTCATCGGCCCCGGCGGTGGCCTCGACATCCTGCTTTCGCTGGCCGTCGACGCGAAACAGATCGACGGCGCCGAGCTGAACCCCTCCATCCCGCGCCTGGTGAGGAAGTACGGGAAGCTCACGGGTCACGTCTATGACCTGGAGGGCGTGAACATCCGGGTGGACGAGGGCCGCAGCTTCATCAGCCGCAGCCGCCAGCAGTATGACCTGATCTACATGGCGCTGACCAAGACCGCCACGACGACCAGCTCGAGCCTGGCCCTGCTGGAGAGCTACATCCACACCACTGAGGCCTTCGAGCAAATGCTGCGGCACCTCTCGGATCGTGGGGCCATCGCTTTCGTGTCGGAGCACCCACTGATCCTGATGCGGGCCATGCTCACCGCGGTGCAGGCGCTGGAGACACTTGGTACGCCACGTCAGGAGGCGCTGGCGCACTGCTGCCTGCTGAGCGTTCAGCCGGAGTACATGGCCTATGGGCCGTACCGCTACCTGATGATCGTGGGACGGCAGGCCATCAGCCCTGAACGCAGCCGGCAACTCGCTGCGGACTGCATCGGCACGCACCTGGTGCCGGTATACTTCCCCGGCGCCTTTGAGCCCGAGCCCTTCCCGCAACTGACGCGTAAGGGTATGTCGGACGCACAGTTCGTCGACTGGTGGAATCAGTGGCAGGGGTATGAGGGCAGTCAGCGTCTTGACTTCCGTCCGTGCACCGACGATCGGCCCTTCGTGGTCGACATGAGCGTCGGCATTCCGCCCCAATTCACGCGCTTCCTGTGGGCGGTTCTCCTTCTGGCTGCGTTGTTGACCGTCTGTGTTACGGTCTGGATGCGACGCACGGCCCCCGAGAGCTATCCGGGAGTCGGGCCCCTGGGTGGTTCGGCCCTGTACTTCTCCTTGCTTGGCGTTGGGTTCATGCTCGTTGAGGTGGTGCTCACCCAGCGCCTGGTGCTGTATCTCGGCTACCCGGTTCTGACTCTCTCCGTCATCCTGTTCTCGCTACTCCTGGGCGGCGGGCTGGGAAGTCTGTGGAGCCAGTCGTGGCCCGCAGGAGCGGGACTTGCCAAGCGTGCGGCGGTAGCGGCCCTGGTGGTGGCAGTGGGCGCGCTGTTGGTGTACAAGCTGCAACCGGTGATCGTGGCGTCGACGCTGGCCTGGGACCTGCGGCTGCGGTGCGCGGTTACCATGGCGCTCCTGATCCCGCTGGGCTTCGCGATGGGCACTCCCTTCCCCACCGGCATTCGTGTCGTGGGTGCGTGGTCGGCCGACCTGGTGCCGTGGATGTGGGGGCTGAATGGCGTCAACTCCGTGGTTGGCTCGGTGGCAGCGATGTCGCTGGCCAAACTGTACGGCTTCGGCAGCGTGTTCATGGTGGGCATCGTGGTGTATGCTCTCGCGGCGGTTGTCGCGGTGATGCTCTCGAAGTCAAAGGCTGTGTGTGAGGCGGAGGCGGCCGCAGCGGAGCCCTAGTGCGACGACTCGCTCTGACTGGTGCGCGAAGTGAACAGGGGCCCCGGCTGGGGCCCCTGTTGTGTTCCGGCTGAGTAGCTGTTCTGGGCTGACTAAGGCTGGGGCTGAGCGGGCGCCTGGACAGCACCCGCGCCGGCACCCTGACGGGCACGGCGACGACCGGCACGGGCTCCGGCTGCCTGACCTGCTGCAGCACCTACAGCAGCCCGCGGCTTGGCCAGATTGGCGGGCTTGGTTGCCGGAGCCTTGCGTTCGGGCGCCTGCTCGTCATAGGGGATGCCGTCTAGGGCCGGCTGGATTGCCTTGAGGTCGATGCCGAAGCGCTTCAAGACCTGCGCGGCGATGTCCTCTCGGGCACCTTCCTTGCGCACGAAGGTCTTGTCGTTCGTCCCCACAAAGACGTAGGGGGCATAGGAGTGCCCGGTCTGGCCCTCGTTGAAGCCATGATCGACGACCACGTAGACCAGGGTCTGGTCGTAGATCCCCAGGTCCTTGAGCTTCTGAATGATCTTGCCGGTGCAGGCGTCGTCATCCTTGAGGGCGTCGGTGTATTCCTGGGAGTTCTCACCCTTGGCGTGCCCGGCGTGGTCGGGCTCGGCGAAGTGGATGAAGAGGAACATCCGCTTGTCTTTGTTCTCTTCGAGCTTCTGCAGGGCGGTGCTGGTCACCACCGAGTTCTTGTTCAGGCCGTTAATGAACAGGTCCATGTGCTTGCTGGCGTTGTACCACGGCTTGCCGGGCAGATCCACGAACTTCTGACCGTTCTCCTCCACGACCTTGCCCTGCGCAAGGTCGGCAATCCCCGCAGCCTTCTTCTCCCGCTTGCGCGCCTTGTCCAGCATGGTCTGGTACTGGTCGTAGGGGATGTGTCGCGGGGCATCGTTGTCGACGTGGCCCTTCTTGCCGATGATACCCATCGTCACGATGTTATCCGGGCCGAAGAAGCCCTCCAGCCGCTCGAAGACCGAGTAGCCTTCGGGAATCGGCTGGTAGCGGCTGTTGCTGAAGACGCCGGTGGTCTGGGGCTTGTAGCCGGTGAGGATCTGCGTCCATCCGGCCTTGGTGTCCGTGGCGCCCGAGGTGACGTCAACGTCGACCAGCGATCCCTCGTTGGACAGGGCCACCAGGTTGGGCAGCTCGTTGCGGGCCACCATCTCCTTCATGTGGTCCCGCTGGGCACCGTCCCAACCAATCACGAGGATGTTGCGGGGAGGCTCTGCGGCAAGGGCCTGTGTGGCTCCCCAGAGGATGGACAAGACCACGAGCACTGCCAAGAAGCGACGATCACGCATGACGCATCCCTCCAGACGGAAGTCGTGATCCCGCCGGAGGGTCGGCGCCTCTGCCCCACTCCCCGCGCGGGCCATCAGGTAAGCACGCTACTGATGACGCTGCACAGAGGTTGTGAGTTCGGCAGTCGCTAGCTGATGGGGCGCGGGGTCAGGTCAGTCCTTGTCCGCAGCAGGCGTGTTCGTCAGCAGCACTTCGGCGATGTCGCCCAGCTTGTCGCCCTTCTCGGTGCACAGCGTCAGCATGCCCTTCGTGGCACCGGTCGGAGGCGTTGCCGTGAGCTTCAGGACCACCGACTTGGCCGGCGAGACCTTGAGGGGTGGCACCGAGGACGGCAATGACTTGCCGGCGCCGTCGCTGAAGGTCAGCTCAACCTGGCCGGAGGCGAAGACGCCGAACTCGCCGCTCACCACGATCTGCTTGCCCTTCCAGGCAGCGGCCGGGAAGGTCTTGAGGGCGGCGACCGAGGTGATCTTGAGCGTCGGGCCGCCGACCTGGGCACAGTGCCAGTCGAGGTCGAAGCTGCACTCCTCACCGGGTGCGAGCTTCTTCAGCGGTGCCAAGGTCTCGAGTTCCATGTAGGGTACGTCCGCCGAGGACTGGGTGAAGACCTCCGTCGTGCTGCCCTGATCGGGGTACTCTGCGCCAGGGGTGACGGTGTAGGTCTGGGCGAAGGTGAAGCCGTGGAGCTCGTCGACGTAGGTGGCCCAGCCGGCATCGGAGTCCGTGCCGATCTTGCCGACCTTGCCGCCGTAGCTGGTCTGGAGGATACGACCGTTGGCGATCTTGGTCCACTGATCGGTCTTCTCGGCGATCAGGTAGCAGAATCCGTCGGCGTGGGCGCTCTTCGGATTCAGGGGGATATAGACGCGGGCCTCGCGGCTGAAGGGCTGACTGGGCTCGAGCTGCCCGGGTACCTGGCAGATGCCCCAGATGCTCCAGGTGAGCTCGCGCTGGCTGATGTTGCGGAAGGTCTCGTGGATCTGCAGACTTGTGCTGCCAGCGGAGAGGGCCAGTTCGCGAGTGAGCTGCAGGCCGGTGACCGGGTCCTCAGGGCTCGTCATGGTGATGCGGACGGTCGGGCCTGAGGACGTCAGGATCTTGCCGGACCAGCGAGCCGCCTCAAGCTGGCTGCCCAGGGGATCGGGAGGTCCGCCCCATTTGGACTGGGGTGCCGGCCAAGTCTTGTAGCCGCCGAAGTTGTGCCACTTGCGCTCCGCGGCCGTCTTGGGTGGTTCGTAGAGCTTGCCATACTCCGCGGGGTTGGTCCAGATGAAGGGATGCGACCCGAGGCGGTACTCCATCACACGACCGCCGATGTCGGGAACGGCAACGACGGTGACGAGGCCGTTGGTGAGCTGATAGGCCTTCCAGCCCTGGTAGTCGGTCTCGGTGGCCTTGGCCTCAGGAGCCGCAACCGCCTGTGAGGCATCGCCATAGCCGCCGCCGATGGTCGGGCGGGAGTCTGCATCAGGACGCATCTGCTGAACACCTGCCCCGCAACCCAGGAGCGAGAGAAGGGTGAAGGATAGACAGACCAGGCTCAAGCCGTAGCGGAAAGCCATTGCAAGGCGCCTCCGGGTACATCATGGTCATTCCTTGAGATTCTACGACCGGGGGAGTTGCCCGTCAAGCACGGTGCCTGCGTCACCTGCAACCGACCTGTGGGGTACTCGCCAATCGGCGGGATTGTGCTATAATCCGCGCAATGACACCGGGAGCGCAGGATGTGCAACCCTGTGGTGCGCTGGGAGTGCTTGGGGGAACCTTCGACCCCATTCATCTCGGGCACCTGATTCTGGGCGAGCAAGTACGCGAGCAACTCGGGCTCGATCGCGTGCTGTTCGTGCCGAGTGCACGGCCTCCCCATAAGCTGCGGGACCGCCTAGCGGACGCAGAGCATCGTCTGGCAATGGTGGAGTTAGCCGTTGCCTCGAATCCGCGCTTTGAGGTGTCGCGCAGGGAACTAGATCGGATCGGACCCTCTTATACTATAACGACGATCAAGGAACTGCGTTCCCAGGGTCATGAACAGGTCTACTTCGTGCTGGGAGCCGATGCCGTCCTGGACCTGATGTCCTGGCGCGAGCCCGATGAGTTGCTGCGGGTGTGTCAGGTCGTTGCGGCGGCACGCCCGGGGTTCGATCTGGGACGGATCCCGCGGGCCCTCGGGGCTGAGCGTGCAAGTCGAGTGCGGGTGCTGGACATCCCGCAGATTGACATATCCTCCACGGACCTTCGCCAGCGGGTGGCGGCCGGTCGCAGCCTTCGGTATCTTGTGCCGGACGCCGTTGGAGACTACATCGCCGAAAAGGGACTGTACCGCGCCGGCGCCGACCAGGACAACTGACAGGCCGGCGCGGCTTGGACAGTTGACGGGAAGGCCCGCCCAAACCATGCGACGAGGAACGGGGCTTGTTGACGTCACGTTGTGTCTGTTCGCAGCGGTTCTGGCGGTTGCCGGGACGCTGGGCGTTCGTGACGCCCTGGGAAAGGCGCCCGTGGCAGAGCCGGGGCAGATGCCCTATCTGCTGACCCCACCGAGTATCGCGCCGGGCATTGGCGGTCCGATCAGCGTCCTGCTCATCGGGGCCGATGACCGCAAGGACCGGGGCCGATCCGACACGCTCATTGTGGCCTACGTGAACCCGAAGGTCGGGCGTGCAGCGCTGCTTTCCATCCCCCGTGATACGCGTGTGGAGATCCCGGGGCATACCCGGACCAAGATCAACCACGCCTATCGTTTTGGCGGCGTGCCGCTGGTGCGACAGACGGTGGAGGGACTGCTTGGAGAGTCGCTGCCGCGGTACGCAAAGCTCGACTTCGAGACCTTCAAGCGGGTGGTGGATGTCCTCGGTGGGGTGACCCTCAAGGTCGAGGACGTGGAGGGTCACGGCCGGGGCATGAACTACGACGACAACTGGGACGGCCTGCACATCCACCTGAAGCCAGGGACCCAGAAGCTCAACGGCGAAAAGGCGATGGGGTTCGTCCGCTACCGGCGTGACGGGGACCTTCAGCGTGGAGCACGACAGCGGCAGTTCCTGCGGGCCATGGTCGAGCAGCACGTCAGGGCCAGCAACATGTTCCGTCTGATACGGGCCGCACGTGTGATCACCAGCCGCATGGACACGAACCTGCCGACTGCGGAGGCCGTGCGGCTGGCGGTGACCCTGCGACGCATCTCGCCGGACCGGATCATGACGGCGGCGCTGCCGGTGAAGCCGGCTCCCTCTCACGGCGTGTACTACAGCGAGGTCGAGGAGAGCCAGGCGCAGGCACTGCGGGAGCAGATGAGGCAGTTTGTGGCCGGCCAGACACAGGTTGCCGCCGGTGGAGATGAGCTATCGGCACCCGTGAACCGCGCCAGGGCTGAGCGACCAGAGGCGGAACTCAAGGCCTGTCGCGTGGCGATCTTGAACGGCACTGGAACGCCGGGAATCGGGAAGTCGGCGGGCGAGCAACTGCGGCGTGGGGGCGCTGTGGTCACTTCCACCGGCAACGCTCAGAAGTTCGACTATCTGCGGACCGAGATCCGCTACCATGTAGGGACCCGCCAGGCAGCCGAGGAGGTCAAAGGGCTGCTCGGCACGCCCTTTGCAGCCGTTGAAGAGGACGACAAGTTCGACGCACCCGGAGCGGCGAACATCATGGTGACGCTGGGTAAGGACTTCCGTCCCCATTAGCCGCGACGGCATCTGACTGGACCAAGAGCCGCGAAGAGGCATCACAGGCCCCAAGGAGGGACAATCTGAACCCGGATCCCCTGGAAAAAGCAATGCTGATCGCTCAGGGCATGGAGAAGCGCCGAGCACTCGAGGTGATGGTGCTCGACATGCGCGAACTGATGGCGATCACTGACTATTTCATTCTCTGCCACGGGCGCTCGCATACCCATGTGGAGGCCATCGGCTCGTCCGTGGAGGAGTACATGGAGGAGCACGGCCTTCGCCCCGACCACCGAGAGGGAGGTCGTGGGGCTCGCTGGCTCATTCTGGATTACGGCAGCGCGGTGGCTCACGTGTTCACCGAGGAAGCGCGAGACTTCTACGACCTGGAGCGGCTGTGGGAAGACGCCCCGGTAGTGGAGCATGTCTCGCTTGACAGTGCCGCTGAGATGCCGTCGGAGGAGAGCTGAACTACCGGCCAGATCGCGGGCTGCTCAAGACGGACTGTCGGTAGAAGGGGACCGACGCCGAGGGAACCCTTGACAGGCAGGCGTCGCGACAGGATACTTGGTTGCTCGGCCGTTCACAGGAGCCGCGGGTTTGGCACCGTGCCGGTAAGGGCGCGGTCAGACGAGGGAAGCCATGGATGACGCCGACTGCCTGGACGGAGAGCTTCAGCCCGACGAGATGGGGCGACTGTTCGAGACGGTGCGCCGGGAGCTTTTCCTGGGGCGAACCAGTCTGGCAGCCCAGGCTGCCCAGGAACTGTTAGGCTCTCACCCGGACTCAACCACTGCTCATGAGCTCATGGGCGACGTGCTTGCGGCGCAGGGGAAGCGCTCGCAGGCCAAGGAAGAGTACCGCAAGGCCCTGGACCTGGAGCCCGCGAACGCAGATGCGGAGCGCAAATGGGCGCAGGTGATGCTGATCCTCGGCGAGGCCAACCGGACCCGCGCGCTACTGGAGAGCGGCCGGTATGAGGAGATTCGCGGGGCGGTTCACAAGGATCCGGGCGGCGCGGCGATCCGCTCGATGTTCTTCCCCGGCCTCGGGCAACTGTACAACGGCGAGTATGAGAAGGGGATCGTGACCGTTCTGGTCGGGCTCCCCTTGTTTGGCTTGGCCCTGTGGGGGATCGTCGCCTGCCTTGCCTCGGTGTTCCCCAGCAGCCCTGAGCCCATGACGGGCTTTGACCTTGCGCTGGCCCTCACGGGCATCTTTGGCTACGGCGTCTTGCTGGTCTGGAGCGCCTGGGATGCATGGCAAGGCGGCGGCACGAAGAAGCAGGAGGGACCCCAGGAACCTCCGCGGCCTTAGTCAGGGCACATCTGCCGGGACTATGGAACGCCGGGCCCTCATATCACTCCGGGCGCCAGTGTGGCACGCCTGTCTGTCAGGAAAGACCGTGGGAGTACGAATGCCAGGATACGGCAAGACAGCGCCGCGGCCGGCTTCAGAGTCGGGAACCGCGACGAGCTATGGACTTTCCGAGGTGGAGAGGACAACCTGCGCGGGTTCTGCGCGGGTTGAGGACTGCGCCAACAACCCCTTCGCGAGTTGCTGGGCGCGGTACTATGACCGTCTCCTGACGGCCCCGCTGATCGGCGCGATCCGTCACAGTGAGGAGCGGACGCTTGCCGACCTCATGGCGCAGACGGTTCAGCCCACCGATCACGTGTTGGAGATCGGTCCGGGAACGGGGCACTACACGGTGTCGCTGTGTCAGCAGGCCGCACAGGTAACGGCGGTGGAGCAGTCGGCGGAGATGCTCAGTCTGCTGGACAAGAGGCTGGAGGGTGTGGGGGCGACCAACTGCACGATGATTCGCGACGATTTCCTGCGCGTCGGTTTCGACGAGACCTTCGACGTTGTGGTGCTGATGGGGGTGCTCGACTACGTGACAGAGCCTGCGGAGTTCCTGTCTGAAGCGGCCGCACTGGCCCGTCGTGCGCTGATCTTCACGACCCCGTTCTGTGGGTTCCTCGCCAAGGTACACCGCACGTGCAACCGCCTGCGTGGAGTCGCCATCTCGACGTACACCCCCGGGCGCATCCGTTCGTACCTTCCCGACTTCGACGTGGACATCCAGGAGACAGGCCGCTGCAGTCGTTTGTGGCGGGGCATGACCCTGGCTTGCCAGGCAGTGCGTAGCTGATGGAGCATTTCTACACGACCTTGCTGGTGTGGGCCCAAGCCCATGGGATGAAGGCCGTCTTCGTGTTCATGGCGGTCGAGAACCTCGGCGTGCCCTGGCCGACGGAGGTCGGGTTCGTCGCCGCCCAGGGGCTTATCCGCGCGAAGGCTGTAAGCTACTGGTGGGCGTACGCGGTCATCACCCTGGGCCACCTCTTCGGCGCGGGCGTGTCCTACTACATAGGCCGCGCAGGCGACAGCGCCTTCGCACGGCACTTCACCCACAGCCCTCGCCTGATGCGCGCCCGCGACAAGCTCCAACACTGGTATGAACGCTACGGGCCCTTCACCCTCCTGTTCGGGCGTCTCGTGGGCCAGGTGCGGCCCTGGGCCTCCATCGTCGCGGGAATGGCTCGTGTGCCCCAGCCGACCTTCTGGCTCTGGACCATCATTGGCTCGCTCGTCTACAGCGCCCTTGCCATGTGGATGACCGCCTGGGGCTGGGGACTGTGGGAAAAGTACCCGCAGCTACGGACACCCGGCGTCGCTGGTGTGCTGCTGGTCTTCTACGGTGTGGCGCTGTACGCCGTCACGGTGAAGCTTGTGCAGCGCGCCAAGCGCAAGAAGGCAGCAGCCAAGGCCCTACAGGAGAGCGCCACGGAGGACGAACCCGCGGAGTCAGCCAAGAGCGAGATGGAGTAACCTGCCGCGGCAGTCACTGGCCTGGCTTTCCGTACCAGACCTGCATCATAGGCAAGACGTGCTGATCTGGAGGCAATCGTGAATATCCTGTTCATCGCCATCGACACGCTGAGGGCGGACCGGCTTGGCTGCTATGGTCACAGCCGCCCCACAAGCCCGCACCTGGATCGCTTTGCCCAGCAGGGCGTGGTGTTCGAGGAGTTCATCGCCCCGCACATCCCCACCCATCCGGGCTACACCACGATGTTCACCGGCGTGGATGTGTTCAGTCACCAGGTGGTCACCCAGGGCAGCAAGGTGGAGCTGCCGGAGAGCATCAAGACGCTCCCCCAGATCCTGCAGGAGCGAGGGTACTTCACCGCCTCAGCCTGCAATCTGGGCCGCTGGTTCCACCGGGGCTACGAGGTGAAGGAGAGCTACCGCTGGAGCGCCGATCCAACCCAGTCCTGGCGCAAGGCGGAGGCCGTCAACGAGGCGGCCTTCCGGGTTCTGGATGCCTGCGAGGGTCAGGACAAGCCCTGGTTCGCCTTCCTGCACTACTGGGACCCGCATACCCCGTACCTGCCGCCCGCTCCCTTTGACCGCATGTTCTACCACGACGACCCAACCGATGAGCGTCACACCAGCGCCCTGGAGATGATGACGAACTACCCGGCCTTCCAGTACTACTTCGACACCTGGATGCCCGGCACTCGTGACGTGGAGTTCCCGAAGGCGCAGTACGATGCCGCCATCGCCTACTG
Organism: Armatimonadia bacterium; assembly: GCA_039679385.1. Lineage (NCBI taxonomy): Bacteria > Bacillati > Armatimonadota > Armatimonadia > Armatimonadia bacterium. The sequence continues at coordinate 64,055 of JBDKVB010000067.1, forward strand.
CGACGCCTGTCTGGCGAAGCTCTTCGATCGGCTGGAGAGCATGCCCGGGATCGAGGACACACTGATCCTGCTCACCGCCGACCATGGCGAGGAACTCGACGAGCACGAGATGTGGTTCGACCACCACGGCCTGTACGACACCAACCTGCATATTCCGCTGCTGATGGCCTACCCGAACCGGTTCCCGTCCGGGCTGCGTCTCGGCGGTCTTGCCCGCCATCTTGACCTGCCCGTGACGATCCTTGATCTTGCCGGCGAGAGCGATGCGGCCGCGGAGAACGGGATGCAGGGCACGAGCCTGGTGCCGCTGATCGATGCGCGGAGTCATGCCGGGACCTGCGATGAGGTGTACATCACCGAGAATGCCTGGATGAAGAAGCGCGGCTTCCGCACGAAGACCTGGAAGTTCGTCGAGTGCCTGTACGATGAGCTGCACAAGCGGCCGCCCTATGAGCTGTACCACCTCACGACCGATCCCGGTGAGCAGCACAATCTGGCCGAGGAGTGTCCTGAGGTGCTCGAGGGCTTCAAGCAGCGGCTGCGCAAGCACATCGACAAGCGCATGGCGGAGACCGGCAACCCCGATCCGCAGAGCTACCAGGACATCACCCTGACGCAGGTCGGGAGCAACGTCAAGGTGGCTGTGCCGGAGAACCAGATACTCCAGAAGGACTAGGTCCGGCCGCAACATCGGCTTCGTAGTCCCGAGGGCTCGCAGGCGATAGTCTTGCGAGCCCTTCTTCGTTCTGTGGGGCCCTGGTGGAGCAGTGCCTCGGTCGAGGCACCTGGTCAACGAGATTCGTCCCGTTCCCCCCTTGACAAGAGGGCGCGGGACCACTATAGTATTTTAGAAATTACTAAACAGGTGAACGACCGATGGACCCACGGGTCTTCGAGATGCAAGCCAACCTCTGTAAGGTCTTCTCCCACCCGAAGCGGCTGCAGATCCTGTGCCTGCTGAAGGACGGCGAGAAGTCCTTCTCCGAGCTCCAGGAGGCTACGGAGCTGTCGAAGGCCAACCTGTCACAGCACCTGACGATCCTGCGCGAGCGGGATGTACTGCTGGCGCGGCGTGATGGTCAGCAACTCTTCCTCTCGGTGGCCAACCCCAAGATCACCGCTGCCTGCGAGCTGATGCACGAGGTGCTCTGCGAGCAGATCCAGGAGCGCCGACAGGCCACGGGTGTGTAGCCCACGCCCACGGTCCTCTTCTGTTTCCCTGCGTGTTAAGCTGTTGCGCAACTACTATATGAGGTGACGCCCATGGCACACTCCCCCAGCGAGACAAAAGGCGGCTTCAACTACCACGAGTGGATCTGGTTGGTGTTGCTCGTAACGATCGGCGGCGGTTGGTTCTACCCCTGGCTGGGTCTTGCCGTTGCCTTCTGCTTCCTCGGCGCAGTCGTATCCGGGGCCTTCGTGGGGCGCAAGTGGTGCGGGAAGCTCTGTCCCCGTGGCAGCTTCAACGACCACCTGCTGAGCCGCCTGGTGCCGAAGAGGCACATGCCCGGCTGGGCCAAGCACCCGGCGACGCGGATTGGTGTTCTCGTGGTCATGATGACCGTCCTCGCGATCAGGGTCCCGGCGGCCTGGGGTGACTGGAACGCGGTCGGTCGGGTCTTCTGGGTGTTGCTCGTGGTGACGACGGCAGTCGGCATTGCCGTCGGGCTCTTCACGCACCAGCGAGTGTGGTGCCAGGTCTGCCCGGCGGGGACCATGGCAAGCTGGATCGGTAGACTGCGGCGCCCCCGGCTGAAGCTTGACGAGAGCTCCTGCAAGAGCTGCAACGTCTGCGCAAAGGCCTGCCCGATGGCCCTGACCCCGGTTGAGGTTGCTCGTGGTGGCGAGGGAGCTGCCGACTGCCTCAAGTGCAGCGGCTGTGTCGCGAAGTGTCCCGTGGGTGCGCTCACCTTCAAGGAGAGCTGTGCGCTGAATCCGGAAACCGACCAGGAGGCGAAGGTTGCATGAAGACGCTAACTACGCTCACCGGAGCGCTGCTGTTGGTTGCCCTGATACCCGCTGCCAAAGCCACGCCGTGGTACACTCAGGATCCCCGGACCTTGCCGCAAGGCGGCTGGCGGGTTGAGGCGCACGTGCTGTACTCGGAGGTGGACAACTCCCTGGTCGACGGCGACAAGGGCCCGCTGCCAGGCGGAGTGACCGATGCCTCGGCGCTGGTGCTGCACAAACGGTTCCGCTACGGCCTCAGGGACGACTTGACCGTGTTTGTGGATGTGCCCTACGTCTCGAAGCGAGTGCACTTCGCCGACGGCGCAGTGAGGGACAACTCAGGGCTTGGCGATCTCAACCTCCTGGCCAAGTACAAGTACTCGGAGGACAAGAAGGCCGGCGAACGGAAAGCCGTCGCCCTCTTCTACAAGACCCATACAGGTGACTACCGTGGTCTTTCGGGGCTGCTGGCGACGGGAACCGGTCAGGACAACCTTGGGCTGCTGCACCTGTGGGAGTGGGACCGCGCGGATACGAACTGGTACGCGAACCTCGGCTACGTGTGGACCGGCGAGCGCAAGGACAACCACAAGAACGGTGGCGACCTGGTGCTGTTCAACCTCGCGACGGAGCACTCGCTGGGCAAGACGAGCCCCTGGCGACTCGTCGGGGAGCTCAACGGCCAGTATGAAGGCAACGGGAAGCAGGCAGGCGCGCCTGTTGCCGGGAGTGGCCCGACGGTGATCTCGGTCACGCCCGGAGTTCAGTACGCTGAGAAGCGCGGGAAGACGGCCACAACCTGGGAGGCCGGAATCCAGGTTCCGGTGGTGAAGCGCGGCGACTTGCCGGCCCTGCAGGACTACCAGCTCTACCTGGGTACCTACACCGTATTCTAGCGCACCGCCGGCACCTCCCAGCGCAGACCTTTGCAGGCGCCCCGGAACCCTCGTGGCTTCCGGGGCGTTACGTTTGTTGGCATGCACAGCACCTCGCTGCGGAAACCCAAGGCACAGCGACGACGCCCGGGGTCAGTCTCCCCGGTGCGTCTCCTTGTTCTGTTCCTGTGGCTGGTCGCCGTACTGGGCCCGCTTGGGCTATCGCCCGGCATCGGCCACAACCACTCAGAACAGACTGCCGAGGACAGCCACTGCATCGCCTGCATGGCGCTGCGCTCGGGCTTCGAACCGACTGCGCCCTGCACCGTACCAGTCGTCACGGTCCTATGCCGCCCCCTGGCCGCACCGGCGACTGTAGCAACTCCGACCCGAGACACCTTCGGTCCGCGTCTCACTCGCGGCCCTCCCTGCGTCACCTCCTCCAGCATCTAGCCGTAACCAGGCCCGTGGTTTCCCACGGAGCCGCCCATATGCACGTGCACTCATCCCACTGGAGGTGACGTTCTGTGCTGCATCAGAACCGTCGGAACCGTCGTGCCTTCACCCTTATCGAACTCCTGGTAGTCATTGCCATCATCGCCATCCTCGCGGCCATCCTGTTTCCCGTCTTCGCACGGGCCCGCGAGAAGGCTCGTCAGACAAGCTGCCTGAGCAACCTGAAGCAGATTGGTCTAGCGCTGATGATGTACTGCCAGGACAACGACGAGACGTACCTGCGGGTCGCCCGGGTACGGTATGACCAGAGCGGAAGCTGGGACACCGAGGTGTTCGCACCGTGGCGGCAGCCGCTCGAGCCCTACATGAAGAACAAGCAGGTGTTCTACTGCCCGTCGAAGTCCAACCGGAGCACGTACACTGCCAACGATGACACTGACTACGTGCTCAACGGCTACTTTGCCTGCGCCACACCGATGACGTACTTCCCGAGCCCTTCGGAGACGATCTGCTTCGGCGAGAGAAGCAACAACCCGGTTGACGCCGGAGACCTGGACTTCTGCAAGTACATCACCTACAGCCCCTGGGAGGCGGACTGCTTCTGGCCGCACCTGTGTACTGACCGGCACAACGAAGGAGCCAACTACGCCTTCGCCGACGGCCACGCAAAGTGGATGAAGAGGGAGCAGACGCTGTCGCCCAGAAACATGCACGAGCCGGGGTCCTAGTTGCGACCGGCAAGGAACCAGTGAATCGGAAGGGGGCAGCCCAGAAGGGCTGCCCCCTTTTCGTTGTGTTGCTGCGGCGGAGCTTGCGGCGTAGACCAACCTACTTCTTGGGCAGTGTGTAGCTGTACAGGTGGGAGCTGTTGCCGAAGTAGATTCGACCGTCCAGATAGTCGCCGCCGATCGTGACGGGGACCGGAGACTCTGCGAGCATAGTGATCTGGAAGGAGCCGGGCTCGATCCTCGCGATGCCCTTGATGAACAGCAGGTAGATCGACCCATCCGGGGCCTTGACGAAGGCGCGGGTGCCCTGCTGGGACAGCGTCGGGCCGAACTTGGCGCTGACGTCCTCATCGTACACCACGCTGCGCTTGGCCGGATCGAAGACGAAGAAACGGCGCTGGTCGGCGATCCCGTAGACGAGACCGTCAGGCGCCATAGTCATGTCGATGTAGTTGCGTGCACCCGGGAAGACCGGGGCATGCCAGTCGAGCTTCTTGGTGGCCATGTCCAGGATGTAGAGCTCAGCCTGCGAGGCCTTGACCTCGCCGCCGGTTCCGGCCGCAATGGTGGTACCGCCCAGGAGCTTGCCGTCGGGCAGCGCAACGAGGCTCATTGTCGAGAGTTCCGGGATGATGTCGGTGTGCTCGAGCAGCACGCGGGTCTTGGTCTCGCGATCCCAAAACAGCAGTCCGCCGCCGGTGTACCCGTACTGCGGTGTGCCGCCCATGATGATTGTCTTGCCGTCGGGATGAGCCAGCAGCGCATGCGGACGGTGGATGGTCGGGGTGCAGTCGGTCAGGAACTGCGGGTTGCAGCCGTCCTTGCCCTTGACCGTCGGCACCCAGGGCTTGGTCGGGTCCCACTCGAGCAGGAAGCCGCCGCCATAGCCGCCGATGAAGAACCTGTCGCCCTGCATGACCACGGTGTTGTCCTGGCCGTAGGTGGCCTGGTTCATCCACGCGTCGGTTTTCGGGTTGTAGCTGAAGGTGCGCATCGGGAAGGCGGTGCCACCACTGATGGTGCCGTCCGGCGCGGCTGCGACGCCCATGATGTGGGCGCCTTCGCTGGTGTAGTCGAAGGGCACGCTGTTGGTCTTCTTCGTCTTGGCATCCTCGACGGTGAGCATGCGGTTCACAAGGTCGCAGTTCACCAGCTTGCTGCCATCGGGGAAGTTGCGGTAGAAGAGGCCCTGGCTGTCGGTGATGATGGGCTTGGGCGTGATCTTCGCAGGCTTCTCGATGCGGGTGCCCACGCCCTTGTAGAGCTCGTACCATCCATCCGCAGCGCCCGGGAGAGCTGCACCATATACCTTGCCGTTGACGTCACGGCACACGTAGGCATTGCCCCGCTTGCGCTCGGCTTCGGGCAGGATCGGCGTGCCCTTCCCGGTGCTGGGATCGAAGGCGATGATCTGGCTGGCGGTGTTCCCGAGGCCGAAGTAGACGTACCCCTGGTCATCGGCGGCTACGAAGCGCTGGTACTGGGCCCAGTTCTGCTTGTAGACGAGGCCATAGTCCTTGAACTCGCGCGTCTCGGGATTGAAGGAGACAACACCGCTGTTGGGGTACGTGACGGACCAGATGGTGCCCTTGTCATCCTCGGTCATGCCCATGGCCATCTGCGGCGTGGTCTTGGAGAAGAAGGTGAACTCGCGCTTGACTGGATCGAACTCGCTAAAGTAGCTGTTGAAGTGGGTGTAGTACTTGTTCTTGCTCGACAGAAGGGAGGAGTAGGGGCAGTCGCCGCCCGGCGGGAAGGGGACCTTGAATTCCTCGCTCTTGCCCGTCTGGGCATCGATCATAAGCAGGGCGTAACCACCACGGAAGTCGAACAGCCAGACGAGCACCACGTTGCGGCCTTCGCCGTCGACGGTTGACACGGTTCCACGGTGGTTGCTGATAGGCGTCGCGACACCGTGATGCAGGAAGCCGTTGCCAAGGTCTTCGGTGACTGCGAGAGCGGCCTGAGTGAGGGCGAGCAGAAGCGGCACACTGACGATGAGCAACAGTCGGTTGGCACTTGCGTCCATGAGCGTCCTCCGTGCGCATAGCAGCAGATCGCCGTCGGCCCTGGGCCTTCGGCGTGCAGAGCGGATGAACGCTTCTTCCCCGCCCGAGGGATGTTGACCTGCCGCCCGTGCCGGGTTGCTCGGCCCGGCGCGGTAACTGTCACAGGACCCGGGAAGGGCATGGGGGCTTCAGCGGGGAAGTGGATCACATATGGAGGTGCAACATGATGATAGCTCTACTGATAGCGGCGTGCGGTCTCGCCGCCGCCGACACACCGCAATTGTTGTTCACCAAGTCAGAACTCCCTGCCATCCAAGCCCAGACGCGGGAGCCCAACTGCGCGAAGGTCTGGGCTGAGATACTGACACGGGCCAACGCCATCACAGACAAGTCCTTGCCGGACTACGTGTCCCCAGACAAGGTCGATGCACCGCCGAAAGGCGAGGTGCGTGTTGAGATCCTCGGGCATCTGCTCGGTCGCCCGCTGACCCAGTGGTTCGAGACTCTCGGCTTCGCCTACCAAATCACGGGGGACGAGCGATACGGTCGACACGGGGCTGCTCTGCTTGTTGAGGCCGCCCGACGGCTGCCGGTGACCGATCCGCGCATCGACAAGGGTTTCGCCGGCGCCAAGGGTGACATCATGCGGGCCTTCGCCCTCGGTTACGACTGGTTGGGCGAGATGATGACCCCCGAGGAGCGCAGGATCGTTGAGAACACCTGCGCCGGGTACGTTCGCCGAATTCTCGCTGATGCCGAGAACCCACGGTCCTGGTGGGTGCCGCACCACAACTTCATGGGCGTTGCCGTCGGGGCTGCCGGACTGCTTTCCCTCGACCTGCAGCAGGCTTTTCCCGAGGAGGCACCGGGGTGGCTCCAGAAGTGCACCGCAATCACCAGTCGCTGGTTCGATGAAGGCTTCGACGAACAGGGAGCCTACTACGAAGGCACGGGCTACGGGCTCTATGGTCTCTCGAACGGCACACTGTTCTGCGCAGCCCTGAAGCACTGTGGCGGCCCGGACCTGCTCAACCATCCGCGGATTCGGCGCGTCCCGGAGTTCTACGCCCAGTCCCTGCTCCCGGGCGAGAACATCTTCGAGGCTCGCAATGATGCCAACTACGACGCCATCGGCGATCCGGCTATGCGCTACATCGCCGGAGACCTGGACAATGGCCTCGCGCAGTGGCTGTGGGAGACCTGCGGGAGCTCAGGCTCGCCGGTGCGCATCATCTTCGAGAAGGGGCCTGCTCCGGCGCCGGTATCGCCTGTTGCCGCCAAGCTGCCTTTGGCTGAGCACTTCGTCGGCCGAGGTCTGTGCGTCTTCCGCACCGGCTGGTCCAAGGACGATGTGATGTACAGCATCGAAGCAGGCCCCTACTACCGGACCACCCACAACCAGGGCGACAAGGGGCACTTCGGGTTCTATGGTCTGGGTCACCGCTGGGCGATCGACTCGGGCTACGGGAACAATCAGATTCCCGACGGCAGGGCCCAGACTGCAGCGCACAACTGCGTCATGATCGACGGCAAGGGTCAGGCGCTTTCGGGTGCCGGTGCCGGGACCAACGGCACGATTGACGCCTTCGAGGACAACGCGACGGCCGGGTATGCTCTCGCCAACTGCACGGAGGCCTACAACCGCAACGTCGGAGGGCAACCGGGCGCTGGAGCGAGGCGCGCCCTGCGGCACTCACTGTTTGTGCGGCCCTATGACGGTGCGCCGGCCTACGTCCTGGTCCTCGACGATATCCAGAAGGACGACGCCGACCATGACTACACCTGGATGATGCACACTGCACCGCAGAACATCGTGGCGCTGCAGCCCTGGGGTGCCGTGGTTGCCCAGGAGCCCGACGCCAACCAGTATGTCTGGACGCCGGTTGAGGCGACGGAGCGCGGGGAATGCAACTGGGACGTGAACGTGGCCGAGACCGGCGAGTACGTGATCTGGGCGAAGGTCCGGGCAACCGGTCCCGACCTCTCCAAGACCGACTCCTTCCTGATCCAGATCGACAACGGCCGGATCACCCAGTGGCACACCGGTGCGACCAGCGCCTGGAAGTGGGGTAAGGTGGCCTCCGGCGTCGAGGGTTCGCCGGTGAGCTTCAACCTTCCGGCCGGTCGTCACACGGTGAAGTTCATGACCCGTGAGTCGGGCGCGCAGTTGAGCCGGGTGCTCGTGACCAGGGACGGCGCTGCTCAGCCGCCCTTCACAGCCGAGACCAAGGGTATCTGGCTGGAGACGACCGAGGCAACAGTGAAGGCGCCGATGGAAGTGGTGAGGACGGAGCCGCAGCCGAAGTCGAGCATGAGACTGTACCTGCACGCCTCAGCGCCGATCAGCTTCACCACCGACGCCTATGAAGACCACCTGCGGATCAAGGGCCTCGTGAAGACCGTTGCTCCGGCCTTTGCGGCCCTGCTCGTGGCTCTTCCGCCGCAGATGGCTGCCCCAGAGGTCAGCTTCGCGGACGCCGCCGGCGCTTCGACGCTGACGGTCCGCTGGCCGACTCACACCGACCGCATCCAGTGGCCGCGCCAGGGCACGGAAGTAGGACGCCCGGTGCTCAGCCGCTAGGCAGGTACCAGAGTAGACAAGAACCAGACAGGGCCGCCGGGATCCTCCCAGCGGCCCTGTGTTTTGCTCCGCGACGATCGGCCTCAGTTCTCGGCGTGCTTCCAGGCCCGCACATACTCCACGCTGAAGGTGGAGGGCAGATTCTCGTCCTTCGGCAGGCCGAACCAGTCGGGCATGGTCTCGCTGTCGAAGTTGAGCGTCAGCGGCTGGTGCCAGTGCGTGTTGGGTCCCTTGCGGATCAGGACCCCGTCGATGAAGTACTTGATCTCCTTCTCGTCCCACTCCAACCCGTAGACGTGAAAGCCGGAGTCGAGGTCGAAGGGCGCAATCCACACCCCGCCCACACTCCAGTGCTTGTTCTCCAGCGGCGTGCGGAAGACGTGCACGTTCATGTTGACCTTCCGCTCGTAGCCCGGTGACCGCGCGCCGATCTCAAACACGTCGATCTCCGTCCACCACTCGGGAGTGCCGTCGTAGAACCAGAAGGAACTCGACCCCGCCGAACTCATGGGCCGGGCCTTCACCTCGAAGTAGCCATACTTCACGGTTGTCTTGCTCTTGACCGCGGCGCTGGTGTAGGTGTGATAGCCCTGGTCTTTCGGCATCTCGGGGACTTCCTGCTTGCGCATCGCCAGGTGAAGCTGCCCCTGCGAGACGGTGACATTGTCAGGCCAGAAGAAAGCCGGTTGGCGTCCCTTCCAGCCCGGGTTGTTGGGGTACCACTTCGTCGCGTCCAAGGTGTCGCCGGCGAACTCGTCGGTCATGGGATCGTAGCGAACCCACTTGCCCGCGTTGACCTGATCGGAGAGCGGGTAGGCGTCGGTTGAGGGCTTCACTGCGAGGGCGGCCAGGTCGGGCTTCAGGTCAATCCAGGTGGACTTGAGCACGTCCTTCGAGGGCATGGGCAACACCTCCTGAGCATGGGCGGTTACCGATAGCGCGCATCCCAGCAACATCACGGCAAGGGCAGTCTGACGCCACATGGGCGGTTCCTCCTGCGCAAGCCTGCTACGAGGTCTGTCACTGTGTGTGCAGGATACGCGGGCACTCAGACACCGTCAAGCCCTCAGGCCGACCAGCTCTGGAGGGCTAGAGCAAGGCAAGGGGGAATAGCATACAGTGTTGGCGGTGTGGCACGAGGTGCGGATCCAGCAAGCGTCACTCAGAACGGGACAGGATAGGCTATGTGCGATTCACAGGGATTGATGATCTTCGCAGTGCTGCTGTGCTTGTCGATGGCTGTTGTCGCCCAGGGCGCGTCGATGACCGTCGAGGCCAGCGCCCAGGCAGTGAAGCGTGGAGACCCACTCACCGTGACCTGCAAGGTTGCCGATCGCGTGGAGGGTGACCGCGTAGAGCACTACATGATCTGGACGCAAGGACAGCCGGTGCCCAATCCGCTGCGCGTTGAGGGGCCGAACTGCATCGTCGTCGACGGGAACCGCACCGGGGTTTTCGACCTCGATGTGAGCCTGTGGCAAGATGCGACCTACGTGCTCCACCTGCGTGCCTACTACTACGCCTCCAAGGACGCCGTTCTCCAGCGCACCGACGGCACAGTGACGGTGAAGGTCGCTGGAGGGACGCCGGCGCCTCAGCTTCAGGTGAAGGTAGAGAGTGAGCAGGTGACGGCGGGACAGCCGCTGACGCTCTCGCTGGAACTGCTGAACGGCGAGCGGTACGGCGAGCTCGTGGAAACGACCCTCGTCAACCGCGGCCAGCAACTCACCGACGCTCAGCAGATACCCCTCGACCAGACTGAGGTGGTGGTCGATACCTGGAAGGGGCCGGGGACGCACTCGATCGATACCACCGGCTGGCGAGGACAGGTGCTGCGGTGCCTGGCGATCCAGGCACGCTATCGGGTGGCCGGGCAGGAGCAGACGACTACCTGGACGGGAGCGGTGCCCAGGATCACGGTCATCGCCCCGGTCGCTGCGACCGATCCACGCCTCATGACGTCCTACCGGGGCAGTCGTCCGATCCACCTGATCACGAACGATGCCTACATGAACGCTTTCCCCTACCCCACCTGTCAGTCGTGGCGCAACAACGGTCGCGAGGTGTTCTTCGAATCCGATCGTCCGCGACCCGACGGCACGGTGGTCAAGGGCGAGCGGCAACTGATGATGGCGGACGTCGAGACGGGCAAGCTCACGCATCTGGCGACCCTGGGCGTGGAGGACACCTCGATCTATGGCGAGTTCCACACCGGTGGCTCCAGCCAGTACCACTCGGACTATGCCCCCGGCGCCGATCTGCTGGTCTACTACGACATGAGCAGCCACCACCTGTACACGCTGCGGCCCGGTGGAGCCCCCGTTGAGGTATTCCACGAGACTCAGGGCTACATCGGCGACCCACCGGCGATCTCTCGAGACGCCACCGAGATTCTGTACTACGTCATCTTCCCGGGGCCGAAGCAAAACCGCTACTTCGCCGGGATGACGAGCGCGATCTTCACCTTGCGCATCGACCCGGCAACCGGCAAGGCGGTCGGCGAACCGCACATGGTGTACGCCTATCCCTGGCGCAAGGCACCCTTCACTGACGCGCCACGGACAGCCAACAACTGGATCGGCCTCGACCACGTGCAGTTCTGCCCGACCGACACGAACCGCATCATGTACGCCCACGAGGGAGGCTACTCCCGCAACGGAGAGCCTGAGAACACGCGGGTGTGGCACATCAAGGCCGATGGGAGTGACAACCGGTCGCTCGCGCCGGCCGAGGAGAAGGGCACCTACTACACGCACGAGGTCTACGGCCCGCTGGGGCAGCATGTCTATGCTGTCTGGGGCGGCTCGGTGGCCCGATTTGAGGTGGACAGCGGACGCTTCGAAGCGGTCTACAAGATGGAGCGCCCCCTTGTGGCGGGGCACATTGGCGTGTCACCAGACGAGAAGTGGGTTGCCGCAGACATGCACGCCGGTTTCGGCCTCGACAACGACGGCAACCCGATCGGTGGCCTGTTCCTGGTTGAGACTGCCACGGGGAAGGCCACCTTCCTGGCGGCGTTCCCGGCCGGGCCAGGGCATCCGCGGCACATCCATCCGAACTTCAGCCCGGACGGCACACGCGTGGGCTTCACGATGTCGGACGGACGCGGTGGATCGCAGCTTGCGTATGTGGAGGTCGCCGACCTGGTGAGGCCGTGAGGCCGTTGACTTAGGCTAAGGCCCTGTGGTAGGCTTGCTAAGTGATAGGACCAGCCACAGTTGGCTGACCTAAGGATTATCCTCCGGGAGGGGAACACCCTTGAGAGTGATCACCACCTGCTGTCTTGTCGTGCTTGCTGCCATGTCCGTCGCCTGGGCCGGAAGCGGCCCAATGCCGTCCGTGACCATTGATGCAGCGATGCGAGGCAACACCTTCGTAGCCGACCCGGATGTCTCCGGCGCCTGGATCTACAACCCGGCCGCACTGGCGTCGCTCGCAGGCCTCCAGTCCAGCGATTCGGCCGGCCAGTGGAAGCACACCGCGTCGGCGACCTTCGAGGTCAAGGGCGATTCGGACCTCTTTGCAGTGAACTGGGGCGGCGTGAAGGCGGGCAAGGACTTCGGTCTCGGCGCAGGCTACGCGAAGGCCTGGGATGCGAAAGCCTATGGTGTCGGCCTTGGTAAGGCGTGGGCGGACAAGGGTATCTCCTGGGGTATCAGTTGGCAGCATATCGAGATGGACGAGTACGTTTTGCCGGACGCCGTTGACAGCGACTCCCAGAACCTGTTCGATCTGGGCATGCTGGGGCGTCTTCCGAGCGTCAAGGTGGCCGGGATCAGCAACGTACGGTACGGCGTTGTGCTGCGTGACCTGACCGACCAGTTCGAGCGCACCTGGGATCTCGGCGTCGCCTTCGATACCCCGGTGGGGATCGCTGTTGCGGTCGACATGGCTGACCTCACCAACGAAGTCGACCGTCGCTTCCGCTTCGGTGGGACGATGCGCCTCGGCGTGACCAAGGCCTGGCAGGTCGGCCTGGGGTTCGACGAAGGCGACCCGACTGCCGGTTTCGTGTATGATGGCGGCACACTGTGGCAGGGCGGCTCCTGGCGCTTCGGTGCAGCCTGGCAGAGCGCCGATCAGGGCGACGACAGCATCCTTGTGGGGGCCTACGCGAAGTGGGGTCTCTAGTCTTGCAGGACGTGAGCTTGTGAGGTACGGCCTCGGGGGCCTGGTCGCTCCCGAGGCCATGTTCGTTTGTTTGGGTTGGTGCGACTGCGGCCGGGGCAGCTCCGCCAGATCACCGTGGATGAGAGAACACAGATGAGTGCACAGCGCCAGACAGGCGGCCCAGCAGGGCTTGAAGGCGGGGCCCTTGCAAGCAGCATTGCCGTCGGCGTTTGTGCGCTGGTGGGGCTGGTGTTCATGGCCATCCTTGGCTGCAGCACGACCGTCAGCACCGCGCCGGCGCAGCAACTCACACGCCAGGGCCCGGTCCCCAGCCTCAACCTCCAGGTCAAGACGGCTCCCGTCAAGGCGGTAGCGGAGCCCTTGCCAACACCTCCACCCAAGGTCGACCCCCTGTGGGAGAACGCCAAGCGCGAAGCACTCGAGCGCATCATCCCCTTCTACGTCCACAACAAGCCGGAGCTGATGCGCGGCCTCGAGCGCTACCAGATCGAGAGAGGGCTTCCCTGGTGCCGTGAGGTCGCGCTGACCTTCGATGACGGGCCACACCCGGAGTCCACACCGAAGCTGCTTGAGGTCCTGCGCAAGTACAACGCGAAGGCCACCTTCTTCGTGGTCGGCAGCATGGCCCGCAAGCACCCTGAGCTGGTCGCGGCCGAGGTTGCCGAAGGGCATGCGGTCGGCAACCACACCTACAACCATCGCAACATGACGTCGATCTCGCCCGAGGAAGCCGCGATTGAGCTGAGGGCCTGCGGCGACGTGCTCCGTGATATCACCGGGGCTCCGACGCGCCTCTTCCGTCCCCCGGGTGGGCGCTACAGCCGCGAGACAGTGGCCCTGGCTCGAGCCGAAGGGTACACGACTGTCTTCTGGACCGTGAACACCGCTGACTACACCGAGCCCAGCGAAACGCGGGTCGCGCAGCGTGTCCTGTGGGGTGCCAGCAATGGCGCGGTCTTTCTCCTGCACGACGGCTACCAGGAGACCATCGATGCCCTGCCCAGGATCCTGCAGAACCTCCAGTCGCGGGGCTACCGGTTCGTGACGGTGAACGACTTCATCGGCGACCGCCTGACCAAAATGTAGCCGGCCGCGGAAGACGCCTCCTGTCCCGGGTTCCCGTCCTCTGACACGAGCCTTCGTGACGCTTCTGACGTGGTGAAGGTCGTCTCCCTGGGCCTCGGTAGCGGGACTGGTCGCATCACCTGGCAGCAGCTCCACCGGCGTGACCTCTGCATGCCCTGATACGCAAAAGGGGCCAGGAGATCCTATCTCCTGGCCCCTTCGTGTTCTCGACTGGTTTCCTTCAGGGCGCGGGAAGCGGCCCCTTGCCCTGCGTCTGTGGCTGCCTCTTCCCCACGCTGCCGGTTGCCCAGTGTTGTCAGTCGGTTACTTCAGGCCCATCAGCGCCAGGGCGGAGTCAACGTACTGCTCGGCTTGATCGAACCGGTTCGCCGCATAGGCTGCCCGGCAGGCCGAGAGCAGGCCCTGGACGGGCTTGGCCGCAGTCGGGTCTTCCTTCTCCAGCGCGGTGTAGGGCTCGCGAGCCTTCTCAAGCTTCTCGCGGATGCGGTTCTTCTGCGGCACCTTGGCATAGGAGGGGTCGCCTTCCTTGACCTTCGGAAGGTCGACGGCCGCAGGCCCAGTACCAACAAAGGAACCCGTCTTGGGCGCTTCTGCCGCAGGAGCAGCAGCGGGCTCGGTGGTGGCCGGAGCGGCAGCGGGCTCCGCAGTGGGAGCAGCGACCGGTGCGATCGGCTCGGCAGCGGGCTGTACGGTCTCGACCGGGGTCTCTACCGGAACAGCCGGTGCAGTCGGGGCTGCGGCTGCGGGAGCGCCGGCAACAGTCGGTACCCGCCCCGTGATGAAGGGCGTCAGGTCACTGATCAGGCTGCCGGCGAGTTCGTCGCGCTTGGCAGTGAACTCCTCTTCAGACAGCACGCGCACTGTATTGAAGGCCTCGCGCACCAGGAGCAGCGGGGCACCGATGGCAACTGGAGCTACTGCCGGAGTCTCAACCGTCGCCGTGGCGGCCGGGAAGGTGGCAGTCTCGACCGGAGTCACGGGAGCGACGGGAGAGGGCATGCCCGCTACCTGGGCCGACGGAGCCGGTGTGATTGTCGGCTTCGGACCCGATCCTGCAGGCTTCGGTGCAGGCGCGACCGGTGCGGTGACCTTGGGGCCGAAGGCCGAGGCCGGGAGCTTCGAGCACGGGGTCGCCTTGGGCAGTGCGGTTGTCAGGTTCCGAGCCCATACCGCCGCGAGGCTCTTGGCCGGAACGTTGTTCGCCTTGGCTTCCGCCGGGTAGACGGCGGCCACCTTCACGGGGCCGACGTATACCGTCCACAGCCCCTTGGTCTCCTTGAGGGTGACCTTGGGGTGGAGGGTGTCCTGGGTGGAGATGACCTCGGTGATGGCCTTGTCGATCGACTTAGCCCGCTCGGCGAGGTTTGCGAAATCGCCCTTGTCGCGGATCGTGATGACTTTGCTACCGGCCAGGTAGATGGTCTCCACC
Source organism: Armatimonadia bacterium (assembly GCA_039679385.1). Taxonomy (NCBI): domain Bacteria; kingdom Bacillati; phylum Armatimonadota; class Armatimonadia; species Armatimonadia bacterium. Next base: position 79,300 of record JBDKVB010000067.1, read on the forward strand.
TGCGCCTGCGCGACACTGACGGCCGAGACCGTCACGGCCGCGACCGCAAGCAGTACTGCGAAGAAGCTGCGTCCCTTCTGCATGTCGGATCCTCCTCCGGCGTGCCCTGTACGGGGATCGTGCGGGATTGCTGGTGAGTATATGGCACATCCCGACCATCGTCAAGCAAGGGACGACGGGCCAGGCGGTCGGGTCTGCACCCCTCGAATCCCTTGGACGAAAGGACCCGCGCGAACGTTTCACCTGCGGGAGGGATAAGCTCGCGGGCAGGGAAATGGCGTGTGGTCTGGCAATCTCAGCGAGGTGATCGCTCGTGTCTGAAGTTGTATGCCTCGGCATTCTGGTCGCAGACGTGTGGGGCAAGCCGGTCAATGACTGGCCCGAACGTGGACGGCTGTCCCTTATCACAGAAATGGGGATGGGTGTGGGCGGTTGCGCGGCAAACACCGGTCTCTCCCTGGTCAAGCTCGGGGGCGACGTGGCCATCATGGGCAAGGTGGGCGGCGACGGCTTCGGGGAGTTCGTCGTCAATACCCTCAGCGCACAGGGCGCTGATATCAGCGGCGTTTTGCGCGACCCCGCTGTCGGCACCTCCTCGACCATGATCATGATCGACGATGCCGGCGAGCGCACTTTTCTACACTACATTGGCGCCAGCGCCTGCGTCCGGCCCGATGAGCTGGATATGGACCTGATCTGCAAGGCACGCGTCTTCCACCTTGGCGGCGCCCTGGTCATGCCGGGCTTCGATGGCGAGCCAATGGCCTCTGTGCTCCAGAAGGCCCAGGCCGCCGGCGTGACGACCTCTCTCGACACGGTCTGGGACGCCAAGGGTCGTTGGATGGAACTGCTGGCACCGGTTCTGCCCTACACCGACCTGTTCCTGCCCAGCCTCAGCGAGGCCGTCGAGATCACCGGGCAGACCGAGCCCCGTGACGTGGCCGGTGTGCTGATGGACCACGGGGTGAAGGTCGTCGGGCTGAAGATGGGTGAGCGCGGCTCCTACGTGCGAACCGCTGACGCAGAGCTAACCGTACCGGCTTTCTCGATCGATGTCGTCGATGGTACAGGTTCAGGCGATGCCTATGTGGCGGGCTTCCTGCGTGGCTACCTGCTGGGCTGGGACCTCGAGCGGACGACGCGCTTTGCCAATGCCGTCGGCGCGCTGTGCACCACAGGCGTCGGGACGACCTCCGGCGTCCGGGACTTCGCGGGCACGATCCAGTTCCTGGCCGAGCAGGATGGGGAGAGCTGGCGAGAGCTGCTCTAGGCCCCGGCGCGATGTAAACGCCCGGGGTCAGGGGAACTTCCGGCCGACCTCGGGCGTCTCTAGCAATAGACGCGCGGAGGGCAGCCACGACCAGAAGGTCGTGACCAAACGCGGCGGCACCTGCTCTGCATATCGCTGAGGAGGTGTTTTGTTGTGCCTAAGTACTTGCCCTTCCTGTTCGTCTGGATGGCACTACTCACCCTTGGAGCCTGGGCGTCACTCAGCCCCGCCTCCGACACCACTGCCGTGACGCCCTCGGAGCCCGCTGAGCCGGCTCCCTCTTCCTCCCTGTCACAGGGCTCCGCGTCGGCTCCGCAGGTCGATGCCGAGAAGGCCAAAACCCTCGACGACGAACTCGCTGAACCCGCGGTCACCATCGACGAGGAGGCGCTTGCCGCAGAACTCGAGCAAGAGCGTGCCCAGTCCCTGTCTGAGAAAAGGCAGGAGTACGGGATCACGCAGCCCGAGGAGGAGGCCAGCGACCTTGGGCTGCGCCGCCGCTATGATGCGGAGGGCCGCTGCTGGCGCTTCGAACAGCGGGATGACCAGGGCCACTGGTCTCCCCTCTGGCCCGAGGCCGAAGCGGAGTCACAGGGCCTGAAGCCGGCCCTGCCCAGAGGTGTGCCCAGTGCGAGATGGCGGGACACGCCGGGGCTCGGAATCTACCCGTGGCGATCACTACAGGGGCGTGGTCTGGGGCGGTTCCGCGCGCCGGGTGTGAGGATCCTGCCACGCTTGCGCCCGTGGCGCGACTTCGAGTATCATGGACCTTGGCCATGGGAGCGCGAGGAGAAGTCACCCGATACGAGCCACCGCAGCATCGGGGTGCCCTCGTCGCCTCTGCTGGAGCCTCCTGCTTCCAGCGTCCGGTCCGCTCCCGACATGCAGGCGTAGCCAACCCGGGACTTGGGCGTTCCGGACCCATTGATAGTCGACCCCTGGGATGTCCTCCTCTCATGCAGAGGGGGCGGGGCTGGCTGTGTGCTGCCACAAGACGTCGACTTGCGGCCGAGATGCCCCGGTCGCTTGCCAGTTGGATAATCACGTTATATAATTGACCACATCACCTATCCCGCGGAGGATACCCCGATGACACTCAAGGAGAAAGTCACAGCCGCCCTGGAGGACGTGCGACCGGCGCTGGAGGCCCATGGCGGCAACGTAACGCTGATCGATGTTACCGATGACGGTATCGTGCAAGTGAAGCTCGAGGGCGCCTGCAAGGGCTGCCCGATGTCTCAGATGACCTTGACCATGGGCATCGAACGCCACCTCAAGGAACAGGTCCCCGAGGTCAAGCAGGTACAGAACGTCCAGTAAGGTGCCCGCCTCCAGAAGGGGGACAGGGCCTGAACATGACGCCGAGCCACGCGCTGGCCTGGCAGCGAGGTGATAGTCGTGAAGTTTTTTCTGGACACCGCCAACCTCGACGAGATCAGGGAGGCCCTGGCTTGGGGTCTCGTTGATGGCGTGACCACCAACCCCTCTCTGGTAGCCAAGGAGGGCAAGGAGTTTGAGCCGCTGGTAAAGGAGATCGCGTCCATCGTCGATGGCCCGGTCAGTGCCGAGGTCGTCTCAGTGACGGCGCCCGAGATGATCGAGGAGGCCCACAAGCTCGTCACCTGGGCACCCAACATTGTCGTGAAGGTCCCGCTGATCCCGGAGGGCATCAAAGCGGTAAAGGTCCTGTCCTCCGAGGGCATCAAGACGAACGTGACGCTGTGTTTCTCCCCGAACCAGGCTCTTCTCGCAGCCAAGGCCGGCGCCAGCTACATCTCCCCCTTCGTCGGACGGCTCGACGATAGCGGCTGGGATGGTCTCGAACTCGTCGAGCAGATCCTGACAATCTACGACAACTACGGCTACGACACCGAGGTCATCGTTGCCAGCGTGCGCAGCCCGCTGACAGTCGCCAGGGCGGCCGCCCTGGGAGCGGACATCGCGACGATCCCCTTCAAGGTCATGCAGCAACTGTTCAAGCACACGCTCACCGACACGGGTCTCGCCTCCTTCCTGGCAGACTGGAAGAAGTACCAGGAAGCCAAGTAGCGTATCACCTGGTTGCACCCGGGGCGGTCACTCACAAGTGGCCGCCCCTTTCGTTTGTCCTGCCGGTGGACCGGCTGAGGCTGGTTCGCAGGAGGTCTGCGTCGCGGTGCGAGGAAACCACCCAGGTCGCTTCGTTACCGACCCCAGTCAGACCGGGAGGCCTCCATGTTCGCGCCGAAGATCGCCTGTCAGACTCTCCCCTACTCCGAGTTTCCCTTCGAGCGTGCGGTGCAAGGCATCGCCGCCGCTGGATACCCCTACTTCTCCTTCGGAGTGACTCACCAGGGCCAGGAGACTCCGTCGCCTCTGGACCCTGATGCCACCGTGCTGGGGTACGCGCAGCAAGTGCGCAATGCCGGGATGGAGCCGGTCATGATGTTCAGGCCCCGTGCAGAGCTGACTGGCGACGGCGGCATCGACCAGTTCAAGCGCCGGCTCGATCAGGCGAAGCTGATCGGTGTGGAGCAGGTGCTTGCCTGGGGGCCCTGGGGCTACAAGAGCTGGCCGGAGGAGCGATTCTCAGACGAGGAACTGGAGGCGCTTGCCGCACCATGGTATGAGGCGATGGCCCTTGCTGCGAAGCACGCAGAGGAGGTCGGCGTTACCATCGTGTTCAAGCCCCACACCGGGGTCACGGCGACCGCCGCTCTCTGCCGGAGAACCGTGGAGCGCATCGGTTCGCCCGCCGTGGCCGTCTGCTACGACGGCGGGAATGTGAGCTTCTACGAAGGCATCGACCCCGCCGAGGACCTCAAGGCCTGTGCCGACGTGACGCGTGCCCTGTGCGTGAAGGACCACGTGGGGCCTCGTGCGAACGCGCTGTTCCCCTGTCCCGGCGATGGCGAGGTTGACCACGAGTCGATGCTGCGCACGCTGGCTGCCTACGACTTCGCTGGACCGGTGGCCGTCGAGCGCTTCGAGGGGCACCACAAGAAGGCCGACATGTCCGCTGAACTGGTGGACAAGCTGGCAGCGAAGGCGTACCAGCATCTGCGGACCGTTGTTGAGCGGGTCTCGGCGGAGCTCTAGCGAGGAAACTCAGCGCGTTCTCGCCTGTCCTAGGTAGTAGGCAAGGAGAGGTTGAGACGCGCGATGATGTCGCTTGGACGCAATTCACACAATCACAAAGGCTTCACCTACGCCCTCGTGGTGTGGGTGCTGATGGGTTCGCTGTGCGGGGTCGCAGCCGATCCCGGAAGGGAACCCGGACCGGCGACCGTGGCCGTCGTGACGGCGACGGGGTTCCTCGGCCCGGACAGCTTCCTGACGCCACAGAGCATCTACCCTCTGGGCAAGCAAGACTACCGAACGGTCGCCCGGATGCTAGACCGGGCAGCCATGCTCGCCACCTCGACGACAAGAATCAGCGACGCCTGGGCGAGCCTGGTATCGTCTTCAGACCGGGTAGGCATCCTGATCGATGTTCAGCAGCCACCAGTCTCGCTGACGCTTCTGGACGCTGTGCTTGACCGCGTGACGGAGGCCGGCGTTCGGCCCAGTAACATCATCGTATGGGCTGAGGACGAGCGCTCGCTTTTCAGCGCGGGCCTGGCGCTCTGCACGGATACCGATGGTGTGCGAATCCTGGGAGCGGAGTCTGAGGGGTTCAGGGACGGCCTCAGTCGCATCGTCCTGAACTACTGCGACGTGTTGATCAACGTGAGCCGTCTGCGGCCTGACCGCCGGATTGGGATGTGGGGTGCGACGGCAAATCAGACCGCGTGCGTGCCGCAGGTCGACCGTCTGCGGCTGTTGGCGAAGCAGCAGGAACTCCCTTCGGCGGCAGCACGCCCCTCTTGTCGCACCAAGTTCCGGCTGCATCTGGTCGATGCACTCCAGCCGTCCTATGAGCCCGGGGCGCAGAAGATGCCGCCCTACTGGAACTGCGGCACTCTCCTGGCCTCCGCCGACTGTGTTGCGGTGGACGTGACCGGCAGGCAACTGCTCGAGGCCAAGCGCGGACAGGTGCATGGCGTCCCCTGGCCGCTGGATCCTGAACCCGTGTACCTCAAGTCGGCCTGCGAAGGCTACCGCCTCGGCCAGTGGAACCCACAGCTCATCAGCACCATCGAGTCCTCGGTCACCAACTGACGGCAGCGACGGACCTTCGGCTACAAGCGAACGCGGCAGGAACGCCTGGGATCACCCAGAACGCGCCTGCCGCGTCTTGTTCGTCTTGTGAGTAGTGAGCGGAGCTACAGGGCTGCACAGATGGCGTCGGCCATCTGGCTGGTCCCCACTGCCGTCGGGTCGTCACGGTCGGCCTTCATGTCGTAGGTGACGGTCTTGCCCTCCTTGATGACGGCCGCGACGGCCGCCTCAAGTCGGTCTGCTGCTTCGGCCTCGCCCAGGTGGCGCAGCATCAGCACACCGGAAAGAACGGTTGCCGTCGGGTTGACCTTGTTTTGGCCCTTGTACTTCGGGGCGCTCCCGTGGGTGGGCTCGAAGACCGCGCAACCCTCGCCGAGGTTCGCTCCGGGCGCCACTCCCAGGCCGCCGACCAGACCGCAGGCCAGGTCGCTGAGGATGTCACCGTAGAGGTTCGGAAGCACCAGCACGTCGTACAGTTCGGGCTTCTGCACAAGCTGCATGCACATGTTGTCGACGATGCGGTCCTCGAACTCGATGCCGCTGTCGCTGTACTCCTCTTCCGCGATGCGCCGGGCGGTCTTGAGGAACAGGCCGTCACTGAACTTCATGATGTTGGCCTTGTGCACCGCGGTGACCTTGCGGCGGCCGTTCTTGATCGCGTACTCGAAGGCGAACCGGACGATGCGCTCCGTACCGAAGACGGAGATGGGCTTGATGCTGATCCCGGCGTCCTGGCGGATCTCATAGCCTGAGATCTCTCGGATGCCGTCGATGAGCTTGAGGCACTCGAGGGTACCCATCTCGAACTCGATGCCGGCATATAGGTCCTCTGTGTTTTCGCGCACGATCACCAGGTCGGCTTCGGGATAGCGCGACCGGACGCCTTCGTAGTACTTGCAGGGCCGCAGGCAGGCATAGAGGTCGAGTTCGCGGCGGAGTGCAACGTTGACGCTGCGGAAACCCTTGCCCACGGGCGTCGAGATCGGGCCCTTGATGGCGAGCTTATTGCGCCGGATGGATTCGAGCACTTCCGGAGGCAGGGGCGTCCCCTTCTCCTCCATGACATCGACGCCGGCCTGGACCTCTTCCCACTCGATGTCGACGCCGGTGGCCTCGACGCACTGCTTCATTGCGTAGGCAACTTCGGGCCCGGTACCGTCACCGGGGATGAACGTGACCTTGTGCATTGATACCGCTCCTGTCGAAGGGCAAGCTCGCGCGGGGCCAAGACTCGCCGGGTAATCCCGTGTCAGGCCGCCAGGCGACTGCAAGGCATCGTGGCCTTCAGCCCGGGGACCGCTACATAGTACCAAACAGGCGGTGAAGACGGCAAGGACTCGGGCCAAGGGGTGCCGAAGAGTCTCAGGGAGTTTCCGCCCCAATCCTGGTAGAAGCGAGGCGCAACTGATGACCTACTACGACAATGCCTTCGAAGCCAAGCCCGGTCTCATCAATCGCGGTCAGCAGGACCGCCAGCACCTGCTGCGCGTCGAGACCGAGGACTTCCTGCGAGGGCTTCACGAGGCCTACCCCGAGCGTCAGAGCGAGTACTGGCACCGCGACTACTCGTCGACCGAGGCCTTCCTACAGTCCGTGGAGCCGAACCGCGAGCGTTGGCTTGCCGCCGTCGGGGACTTCGGCACACCCGTCGCGGACATGAACCCGCTCCTCGAGCCCTGGCTCGAGAACGACGACATGATCGGCTGGTGGGTCACCTTTGACCTGTACCCAGGCTTCCGCGGTCGTGCTACACTGGTGCTTCCGAAGAAGGCGCAAGGGCCGCTTCCTCTGGTGATCTGTCAGCATGGCATCGGCAGTTCGCCCGAGAGGGTCTTCGGGTTCCTCGATGACAGCTCGATCTACCACAGCTACGGTCAGGCGGTCGTTCGCGCCGGTTACGCAGTTGTGGCCCCGTGCAATGTCACCGAGGGAGCGCCCAGGGCTCGCTACACGCGCCTGTGCACCATGCTGGGCAAGACCTTGTGGGGTCTGGAGATCGCCCGCACCAAGCGGCTGCTGGACTACTGCGAGACTCGGCCGGAGATCGACACCTCGCGCATCGGCATGTGGGGCATCAGCCTCGGCGGCGCCTACACCATCTTCACCATGCCGCTGGAGCCGCGCATCAAGGCCGGGATCATCTGCGCCTGGTTCAACCACCGGATCAAGAAGATGGTGATCGACGACCCCCGGTACAGTTGCTTCCTGTCCGTCAACGAGGAGCACATCTTCATCCCCGGCTGGCTGCGGGAGTTCACCGACAGCGACCTGATCTCGCTGATCTGCCCGCGAGCGGTGATGTCGCAGACCGGGAAGGCGGACGGGATCTCCTGGTGGCCCTTCGTGCAGGAGGAGTTCGCAGCGTCGCGGGAGCACTACGACCGGCTCGGCTACGGTGACCGCATCGAGCTGGATCTGCATGAAGGAGGCCACGAGATCCACCTGGACGAGGGGCTGCGGTTCCTCGACAAGTGGCTCGTGCAGTCACCCTTCTAGCGCTCTGCGACGTGCCTGAACACACCCAGAACCTGGCTGAGCCTTTGCCGGCCTCATCACAGACAGGAGCTCTTGTCGTGCGGCAACCCAAGCCCGAGCAACTGAACACTTCCGCACCCATCACCCTCATCTACGGGTCCTCCGCCGCGCTGCGGGGAAGGCTGGTCGAGAGCATTATCGACGCCAACCTGCCCGGTGAGGAGCGCGAATGGGGGCTGGAGATCGTTGACGCACAGGAGATTGGGGCAGCCGGTGCCGCGGGTCAGCTTGCCGGCGGCTCGCTCATGGCGCAGACCCGGGTCGTCGTCATCCGCAATGCGGAGAAGCTACCTGCCGCCCAGCAGGGGATCATCGCAAAGGCCCTGCAGAGACTGGCACCGGGAACGACGGTCGTCATCGATGCCGCCTCTTCGGACGACTACCGCAAGAAGGGCGCACCCGTCTCCGCAGACCTGAGGAAGGCCGTCGAGGCCGCCGGGCAGATCTTCGAGGCCACGACGCCCGGCGACCGCGACCTGCCGGGATGGGTCATCGATGAAGTCGCCACCCACGGGAAGAGGATGCCCATGGCGGCAGCGAGAGCCTTCGTGGACACGGTCGGAGCGCAGGTGGATCAGGCTATCAACGAGCTCGACAAGCTGCTGACCTACGTTGGTCCCGAGCAGGAGGAAGTGACTGTTGCCGACGTGCGCGCCGTGGTCACCGGCGAGCGAGAGAGCACGGTCTTCGATCTCGTGGATGCCATCGGTCGGCGTGACGCACGCACGGCGCTCGAGGCTCTGCCCGACCTGCTTCCGGCAAGCGGCGCACAGGGAGCTGCAATGCCCCTACTGGCAATGGTCGCGCGGCAACTGCGGCTTGTCTGGCAGGCCAAGGCACTTCAGAACGCCGGGCTGAGCCTGGAGGACGCCAAGCGCCTGCCTGCCGACTGGTCTGACAAGCTCCCGGGGGAGCACAACTTTTTCGACTCCACGCGCGGCCGCAACTTCCTGACCCGCAAGTATGCTGAGCAGGCTCGCAACTTCAGCGACGTGCAACTCGTTCGCGCTTTCGCGAAGGTCTACGAGACCGACCTGGCACTCAAAGGCCAAACCCGCGAGCGGATGGATGACCGGCTGGCCCTCGAGATGCTCATCGTGGACCTGTGCCGTCTCTGACAGCCCTGGAAACCGAAGCCATGACCGCGACCTACTTCGCCCCTCTTCTGTACGTGCTCCTCAGCGCCGCCGCGCTGCTTCTCGGCCGGGCGGTGCTGTGCCTGCTCCGCCTGGACATGGCGGATGCCCCGCGGCGCGCCCTGTTCCAGTTGGCCCTTGGCTACCTGATCGTGGCCTACGTCGTCGCCGCGATCGGGCTAGCCGGGAAGCTCTCCGTGGTGAACGTCATCGGGCTTCTTGTGGCAGGCGCCATCGTTGGGTTGCCCTTCGGACGGCGCCTCACACGCGACCTTGGCCAGGCTCTGCGGCGGCTCTGGGTAGCGCTGTCCGGGCGCTCGGGAGCAGCGCCCCTCGTCGGCCTGGCCGCCACAGTGGGACTGGTGTTCAGCGCCGCCATCTACGGGAGCGGCCTGGCGTCAGCCGCCGCTCTCCTCGTGGCCGGGATCTGTCTTCTGGCCCTGGCAGCGCTCATCGTGCACCGTCCCGGGGCCGGGCTGGCCTGGTTGCTGCTGGCGTGGTGCCTGGTCACCTTCCTGGCTGCCCTCGCGCCACCCACAGACAGCGACTGGGACGGCCTGGCCGAGCACCTTGCCCAGGCCAAGGTCTACGCCACCGAGGGCCGCTACGAGCCCCTGTGGTATGACCACCACTCGCAGTTCCCGGCGCTGGTGCAGATGCTGTTCACGGTGGGGATGCTGCTCCAGGGCCCTGCGCTGGCCAAGCTCTTTCACTGGGGCTTTGCGATGCTCAGCCTGGGTGCGGTCTACGTGATCGGCGACCGCTTCTGCCGGCGAGGCAGCGGCAAGTGGTCCGCTATGGTGCTGGCCACAACGCCCATCATGGGCTGGCTCGCGCAGGTAGGCTACGTGGACCTAGGCACGACGGCCTACGGACTGCTGGCGGTCCTCGCCTTCCTGGACTGGCGGCAGACCGGCGGACGACGCAAGGCTGCCCTGAGCGGCGTCATGTGTGGCGCGATGATGGCGACGAAGATGCAGGGGATCCCCTTGTTCGGGCTGCTGGTCTTCGCGGCGCTACTGATCTGGCGGCGTCGCAGGGCTGCGCGTCCCTGGGCCCTCTCGACTGTGGTCGCTCTCGGGCTTACCGGGGCGGTCATCGCCTCCCCGTGGTACCTCAAGACCTGGTACCTGACGGGCAATCCCGTCTACCCCTTCGCCTATGGGGTCTTCGGCGGCAAGGACTGGGGACCCCAGGAGGCGGCCAGCTACGACTACGACCAGAAGCAGTTCGGAGTTGACCACCTTCCGCCGCCCGAGGAGTACTGGAAGCTACCCAGGCTGAAGAGGCTGTTCACCGGACCGCGCTCGCCCAAGAACCTGCTCCTGGCGCCCGTGAACCTCACAGTGAACCCCGTCCCCTTTGCGGCGCAGTGGCGGAATGGTCCGGCAGCTTTGGTGCCGACGCTGCTGATGAGCTGGGTCGGCCCGGCGTACCTGATCGGGCTTGTGGCCCTTGTGGTGATCTGGCTCGCGAGACGGCGCGGACACCCAAGCGAAGCGCCGGGGCGTCCGTTCTCCCCGGTGCCGACAGCAGTCGCCCTACTTCTGTGGCTGTTCCTGCCCCTCTGGCTCTGGTGGCTGATGTCAATGCAACTCGACCGGTACTTGCTCCCATCGCTGGCGATCCTGGCGCCGGTGGTCGGCTGGGTCTGCTGCCAGGGTGAGGGAACGTGGTTGCGAGGGCTCCCGGCACTGTGGGCTGCCGTCGCACTGGGGCTGGTCACCTGCGTTGCCGTGCCTTGCTTGCTGTATACGTCGGGGATGGTCGACCGGGAGCAGTACCTGTCCTCGCTGTGCGAGGTCTATGAGCCGAGTGTCCAGCTCAACCACCTGGTGCCGGCCGGCGGCAAGGTGATCCTCTACGGTGAGCCGCGTGGTTTCTACCTGGACTGCGCGTACATGTGGGGCGACCCGGGGCACCACCGGCTCATCCCCTACGAGTGTCTCACCACGCCCCAGGCACTCGTAACCCACCTGCGGGGCATGGGCTTCACTCACGCGCTCCTCAACCAGATGCAGGCCGGATCGCTGTCCCCCGGTACCCCACCACCTGTGGGGCTACTCGCCAAAGCAGCCCAGGAGGGCCTTATCCGGGTCATCGCACGGCGGCACCAGTACGTGATCTTGGACCTTGCACCCTGACGAGGCGGTCGTCTCCGGCCACGCCACGCAGCAGGAAGCCCGGCGCCTCCTGAGGAGACGCCGGGCCTTTGCCTACCGTTACCGGCGATTCGCCATGGACGGAGGTGCTACAGCGACATGCTCTTGGCGCAGATCCCGGCCAGTGCGTTCAGATCGCCGACCAGGGCCTTGATGTCACCCTCGGCGCCGCAGCAGTGGAGGATGATGACGCCGAAGTTGGCGCAGTTATCCTTGGAGGTATCGTGGAGCCCCAGACGCGCCCCTATGATGCAACCGTACTTGGTGAGCACCTCCTGCACCTTAGCCGCGTTCTCCACACGGCCGTCCAGCTTGAAGGCGACAATCGATCCGCAGGACTCATTCATCGTTGACCCTCCTTATGGTCTGTCTGTCGACATGCGCAACCTGATATTCGCCGATCGCACGCGGAATCCTGCCACCGCAGCGAGGGCCGGGGCAGCCGAAGCTACCCCTGGTACTTCTCCTTGCCAAGTATCGCGGCCGGAAGCCACACTCGATGAAGGATGGTTAGCCCCGAGCCATACCACCTGTGGTCGTCGAGGCGCTCCACACCCGCGACGCACTCCCCTGAGTACTGGATCACGCGCCCTCGCTCGTACCGGAGAGCAGGAGACAGAGGCACATAGGGCGTGGACACGTATCTGACCGCCTCGTATCCGGACACGGTCCGCAGATCGCAGGCCATGAACTCCGCGACCTCGGCTGAGATTCTCTGCGGCAAGCCGACGCAGAAGTGATCGCCATGCTCGCCGGCCCAGATCGTGAAACACCGGTCGCGCAGTCTCTTGCGCGGCGACTCCGACAACGTCCTCAGCGACCTGAGGACTGCCGTGAGGACCGGACGCATCGGGAAGAGAGGGCACTCCCTCTCAAGGGCGTCCAGAGAGTATTGCCAGCAAACCAGGTCCTGCTCTTCTGCAATGAAGTCTGTGTGCCCTAGCCAGTTCTCGCTGCGGTCAACCATCCTCCGGTTCCCCCCGTTTGACGCGTCTGCTGGCAGATGCGGGCCTCCCTGAGGGCCGCCGCTCGACTTCCGTGACGCAGGGCTACTGCCCCAGCTCCGGCACATCGCGTATGATATGCGGCGTCACGAAAAGCCTCGGGTGAGAGTAGGTGCGGGAGTCGCGCCCACTGAGCAATCCCCCGAAGCGCGTACTGTACTCCTGGCGACTGCGCTCGAAGCCGCCAATCTGGATTGTCTGGCCATCGGGCACGGTGACGACGGTCTGCGTGGAGACCGTGTCTGTGATCGGCAGGGACACTCCGTTGGGCGCAATCAGCGTGCCGGCGGCCTCGATGAAGGTCGGGCGCAGGACCATGGTGACGCTGTCGTCGCCGTTGATCCGCGGCTGCACGAAGAGCTCGCTACCGATGAAGACGGCATCGGTCTCGTAGGTCACCGACCGGTTGCCGTAGTAGTCATAGCTGACCTGCGTGTTGGTGTAGGGCAGCATCCGGCCCACACTCAGCACAGCAGGGATGTTGTTGGTTGTCGTCACGCTGGCCGCAGTCAGGGTCTGGCCCTGGCTCGTCTCACGGTTCCAGCCACCGACGACCCTCGTGTTCCCCCGACGGTATGCGCCCTGCAAACCACTGGCCGGGGCAGCCCCGACCCGGGCGATGAGCAGGTTCCCCACCTGGGTGGCGAAGTCGACACCCCACTCATCGGTCACGCTGGTGGGGCTGTCCAGCAAGGTGGCCTCGATGCTCACCATCCGCGGCTTCACATCGAGCATCGCCAGAACCTCGCGGAGTTGGTCGATGCCGGCCGCAGTTCCACTCACCAGCAGGGCGTTCTGCGCCTCGATTGCGACGATGCTGTCGACGCCTCGCGGTCGTAAGGCCGCGAGGTTGCCCTGATTGCTGATCTGCTCGCGTGGAGCGACTGCCAGGGTCGAGGCGTAGTACCAGTTCGGGCTGACGCCATCCAGATTCCTGGGGAGGGCCCGCGCTACACGTGCCCCAAAGCCGTCGACCCAGCGCTGACGACAGGCATGTAGCTCCTCAGCCGGTGGCGGCTGCTCGTTGTTGAGCAGGGCCGCCGTCAGGGAGGCATCAGCCCAGCGTAGCGTGATCAGCGTCGGGTTGTTCTGGGCCAGTGCGGGGAGCGACGCGACGACCACCACACAGGCAAGGGCAAAAGCACGCATCACGGTCTCCGCCTCTCACCCCGGCTCGCAGACACAGAGCCGGGCAACTACCCTCCGTAGTGCGGTATGACACCACCACTGCCCCAAGGTTCCCGGGAGCTACCCTCGCGCCGGCAGTCAGAGACCGGCGCGAGTGCCGGTCCTACTTCCCCTTGCCGTGGCGAGCTTCAAGCGCGTCGGCATGGTGCGCCCGTCCCGTGGCGCGAAGGCGCTCGCTGTAGCGCTCGAGTTGCCCGCGAGTGTGCAACGGGCCTCCCTCCGAGATGACCTGGAACAGGGGGTCGATGCCGCTCTTCGACGTGAGCATCATCTGGCCCTGCCACTCCGCCAGACGCGCCAGGCCCTGGCTCACGACCTCAGGTCGCTCGGCGGCGAGGTTCCTCGTCTCGTGCGGGTCCTCCAGGGCGTTGAAGAGCATGATCGGCGGGAAGTTCTTCAGGCCGTCGTGGTAGGTGTTGATGAGGCACCAGTTGTCCCAGAGGACGGTGCGCTGACAGCTCCAGGCAGCTTGCTCGACCACAAGGTAATCGCGACCGGTCTCCTGGTTGGCGCGGAAGGCCGAGGCGAAGCTGCTAACATCCCAGCAGGCCGGGACCTCTCCCCCAAGGACCTCGACCATCGTTGCAGCCCAGTCGCCCTGATAGTGGAAGCCGGTATCGACGCGCGGCTGCGTGATGCCCGGCCAGCGAACAAGCAGGGGGACACGCGAGGTGATCAGGTCTGCGGTCTGATGGTCACCGTAGACGTTCAGCTCGCCCTGGTTCTCGCCATGATCCGAGCTAACCATGATGACCAGATCGTCGAGCACTCCAGCCTCCTCCAGGGCGTCCAGCAGCATGCCAAGGTGGCTGTCCATGTAGCGGATGCCGCAGTCGTAGCCGTCGATCCACCTCTTCCAGGCCTCCATGCTGTCAATCCGGCACACGTGTCGCGGCCACTTGTTCGGCGAATCGTCGAAGTGGGTCACCTCGTGGGCGGAGTGAGGCCCGTAGCTGTCCCAGTTCGCCTGGCGAATCTCCTCGGTGTGCCACTCCGGAGCCGGCGAATCGGCGAAGGGGTTGCCGAAACCCTCGGGCGCCCGGTAGGGAGTATGTGCATCCCAGTAGTTCACGTGCAGGAACCAGTCATCGCGCTGCGCGGCGTTGTTGCGGATCCAGTTGAGGGCATAGGGCGTGACTTCCTCGGCACTCTCCAGCCCACCCTTGCCGGGATTGAAGATCTCGCGGTAGCCGACCGTGGTCTGGAAGGCACTGTGTCGCTCCGAGAAGGAGCTCACCCAGACCGGGTACATCCCCTGGCGACGCAGGCAGGGAATCCAGCCCGTGCGATCGAGGCGCTGGCGGAAGGCCCGGGAGGGTCCCTCGGCCACCGGGTCGGCATTGATGCCGCCGTGGTTGATGACGTTGTTGTGGATCCCGAACTGGCCGGTAAACAGCGCGCTTCGTGAGGGCAGGCAGGGCGCATTGGGCACGTAGCAGCGGTCGAAGCGCACTCCCTCCGACGCGATGCGGTCCAGATTGGGTGATGTGTCCCGATGATATCCGTAACATCCCAAGTGGTCAGGACGCAGAGTGTCCAGGTCCAGGTACAGGATGCGCATGCTCTCACCTCATAGTCAGGATGCGGTGCACCCAGGTGCTTGTACTTGGCAAGATCGCGGCTAGCCTATGCAGGAAGCCTCGTCAGCGTCCGAAGACGTCGCGGATCGCCTCGAGGTAGCCCATGCCGAAGTGCGTGTCAGGCTCCAGGTAACTACCTTCCGTCCACTCATTCCAGGCATTGATGTTCAATATCCGTGGCGCCGGTCTGCCCGTCAGCCGGTCCTTCACCTTCTGCAGAGCCGTCCGGAAGGCCTCCGGAGTGTTGCCCTCCAGCGACGGCGTGAAGGGGTACCCCACCAACTCAAAGGCATCAGACTGCACGGTACGTGGGCTCGAATCCCACCCCATCGTGACATTGGGGTAGTAGGGCAGCGCGCACTCGGCCTCAGCCTGGAGCCAGTAGGCGAGGTAACCATCGCACACCCGCGTATAAGGTGTGAGCGGGAACTGGTCCATGCCCACGTGGTGAATCCACACGTAGGAGGTGAAGCTGTCGAAACCGAGCTCCTGGATCAGCTCAAGGCCGTTCACAGGGGTCTGCTCGCCTGGGAGAACCGGCCTCCCCCACACCACGGCATTCAGGTGCAAGTCCGGGAAGCCCGCTGCTTTCGTCATGGCGCGGAAGTCCGCCAGCGCCTCCCGCGTCTGAGCCACTCCGCCGAAGCTTGCCAGAAGCTTGCTCAGCTCGTAGATTGAGAAGTAGGGTGCGCCCTGGACCGTGAAGTGCGCGGGATGGCTGAAGTACCGGTCGATGACGTGCCGGCAGATGGTCTCGAAGGTCTGCCGGGTGACCGTTCCCGGGTACAGCAGTCGCCGCGGATCGCGCAGTTTCGCCGGATGGATGTCCAGCCAGTCGTGGTTGGCCCACATGCAACAGAACTTCACGCGCTCGTTGTTGGCCGCCCGCAGGTACCCTTCCTCGAGGCAGCGGTTCAGGTACGGGCCGTCGTCATACCAGTACCAGTCGAAGATCCAGTAGTCGAGGCCGTGGTCGGCGGCGGCATCGATCTTGGCCTCCATGACGCGGGGATCAGCCTCGTCGCCATATCCCCACAGCGGCGAGCGCGGTTGGCGATGGCCCTCAAAGCGCGGTCGAGCAGTCTTGACCAGCTCCCATTCGGTCCAGCCGTGGCCATGGACCTGCTCGTTGCGTGGATCGACGTGGTAGTTCGGGAAGTAGTAGGCGCCAACCTGATAGTCGCCGGGCATCGCAAAGTCCTCTTTCGTTGCGGGTCGCCGCAAGAGGGAAGGCTGCGGCGGCAAAGGCCAGACCTTCCTTCCCCAAAACAGCCTGGGGCACCTCTCTAGCTTCTGGACATCGTGGCCACTTTGCAGGAGTTGGGCGCAGGACGCGTCACCTTCTGCATCGAACTACCCGCATGTTCACACCCTATGCCGCGGCTGGAGGGAAGGTAATGCTTCGGCCTCTTGTCGCTGCCGTTGCCCTGGTCCTTGCCACAGGTTGCCTGGCCGCCTCCGACTTCGTGATCGTCGGGAACGGGTTTCCCGACGCCCTGATCCTGCTTCCACCTGGAACGCCGACTTGCCTTCAGTACGCTGCCCGCGATCTGATCCAGGACTGCTACGAGGCGACTGGCCGGCGCCTGCGTGTTGTCTCCTCGGTCTCCGGTGAGGCGCGAGCGGTGATCTGCCCCCTGGTGGTCGATCAGAGTGACCTCCTGACCCGACTGGAGCGCAAGGGGCTGCTCACGTGTGCCCCACTGCGCGGCAAGTGGGAGACCTACCTGCTGCAGCCTCTCCCCCATCCCTTGCCAGGAACTGGCTCGATGCTTGTCGTTGCCGGGAGTGATCCCCGCGGCGCCATGTATGGACTGTACGAGCTCTCTGAACGAGCCTTCGCCACCGACCCCATGAAGCTCTGGACCGGGCATCGCCCGACTCCTCGCAGCCGAGCCGTATTCACAGGGACACTGCTGGAGGGCCCGCCGACCTTCAAGTACCGGGGCTTCTTCATCAACGACGAAGACTTCCTCCGCGGCTGGCTCAAGACCAACACGGACTACCGCGTCCTCGAACACGCCGCGTACGAGCAGATCCTTGAGACGATCTGCCGCTGCAAGGGGAACCTGCTCGCACCGGCGATGCAGGCCGACTACATGTCAGCGGAGACGCGGAAGCTGGTGAGCGACAGGGGTCTCGTCTACACGGCCTCCCACCTGGAGACGCTGCTGAGCAACCCGCAGAACTACTGGCGGCGCTACTGTGCCGAGCACTGGGGCGGCTACGTGGACTACTCCTACGGCACTCAGCGTGCCCGGATGGAGCAGTTCTGGCGCGACTCGGTGCGGTACCATCGACCTTACGAGAGCATCTGGCCGCTGGCCCTGCGTGGACTGGGTGACACTCCCTTCTGGACTAACGACCCCTTCGCGCCAAAGGACTCAGCGGCTCGGGCAGAGCTGACTTCCCGCGCCGTGACCGACCAACTGCAACTGCTCAAGAGCGAACTCGGACCGGAGGCAAAGCCCCTGACCTCCTGGACGATGTATAACGAGGTTCTCGACCTCTACCGGACGGGCAAGCTCAAGGTCCCTGACGAGGTCATGCTGATCTGGCCGGATGACAACCACGGGCACCTGCGAAGCCTCCCCGGGCCTCAGGAGCGCCAGCGTTCCGGGGGCAACGGCGTGTACTACCACCTGACCTTCTGCGACAACCAGTGGGTGCAGTGGATTCCGCTCGAGATGATCCGCGACGAGTTCAAGGCCGTGGTGGACTCCGGCGCGACCGACTACGTGCTGCACAACGTGGGCGACCTGCGGGAGGTACCCCTGAGCGTTGCTGCGGCAATGGACCTGGCCTGGGATGCCACACCGTGGCTTGCTGATCGCCAGACGCCGGGGCGTTACCTGCGCCAGTGGACGGCCTACCACTTCGGGGGCGACGCAGCCCGACAGGCAGCGCACCTGTACCGGCGCTTCTACGAGCTCGAGCGGCAGGCCTTCTCGCAGCCGACGCTCACCCGCGCCTGGCAGCAACTAGACGCACTCGTGCAGCTCGCGGAGGCGACCGGCGTACCTGCGGCGTTGGGAGGCTTCGGGCCGGGCAGCGCGTCCTCGGGCTCGTCGGCTCTCTACGCACGTCTCGAGCAGCTACGACCGCGCTGGGACGCGCTGTACAGGCGGGCCCTGGCTCTTGGGGACCAGGTGAGCGATGACGGTCGGCAGTTCTACCACGACGACCTGCTGCTGCAAGTCCAGACTTCGCGACTTGTCAATGCCTGCTCGCTTGCCCTCAGGGACGCCCAGCAGGCTCTCAGCGAGGGTTCCCCGACACGAAGCGCTGCGCTTCTTGAGAGGGCCGCGGGATGCATGGACACGATCGCTCGTGAACGCGAGGAGGCGCGTCACGGCAAGTGGCAGACCTGGTATGCCCACGAGTTCGCCAGCGATTGGGGCCTGCGTCCAGCCTGGCGTGCACAGCGGCTGCGGCAGATCGCGGAGCTTGTTCGGAACGCCGCCCAGACGGCCGCCGGGGCACAGGTCCTGCGACTGAACCCGAGTGTCTTCGATGTGATGGGCCCGGTGGGAACGCACTGCGACTGCACGGCGACCCTCGCGACAGCTCCCGGCGCCCAGGACAGCGCCGTCCTGTACGTGATGGCCTACGACACCGACTCGCCGGAGGAGGCGGCGGTGACCGTCAACGGCGTGCAGCACCCACTTGGCGAGACAGGGGACTCGAAGACACAACTGATGGCCCTGACGATTCCCTCCTCGGAGCTGCGGGCGGGCGAGAACGTGTTCTCCTTCGTGTTCAGGGACAGCCTGGGTGGCTCCACGCGAGGTTTCTCAGTCTATGGCGCGGCGCTGGCACTCCAACCGGTCGCAACCGTTCTGGAGGTCGAGGCCGAGCGTCCGACGCGGCTGATCAGCCCAATGGTCCTTGAGAAGCGGGAGGATGCCTCCGGCGGAGCCTGCCTGCTGATTCCCCAGGGGGTCGGTGGTGAAGGTGGCGAAGGTGGTCCAGGCGCGGCCGAGTACAGATTCGAGGTCGAGAGGGCAGGCGGATACTTGGTCTGGGTGCGTGCGTGGTGGGAGGATGGTGCGGCGAACTCCTTCCTCGCGAGCATCGACGGGGAAGGTAAGTGGACTCTGGGCAACACCAACGATTTCAAACATTGGGTCTGGGTGGCCTCGGGACCCAGGAGGCTGACGGCCGGACGGCACCTGCTCCGGCTGAGCAACCGTGAGGATGGTGCACGGGCAGACCGCGTGGTGATCACAACCTCACGAACGCCGCCGGCGCCCTGAGGCTGGAGTTGAGCCGGGCTGACCGAACCAGAACTGACCGGGCGGGACCCCGTAACCCTTGCTGGTCGGGTGTCCCGCCCGAACTGTGACTGCTCGTGGCCGGGCCTTTCAGCGCCCGGTCAGGAAGGTGCTACTCCGGCTTTGCGTTCGGGTCCGTCGTGACGAAGAGGCGGTCGATCGCAGCCCCATCCTCGCGACAGGTGAGCTCGAAGTACACATCACCCGCGGGGAGCTTGACGCTCATCGGGGGCTTCTGGCCCTCCCAGGCCATCGGCACCCACTCCCACTGCGTGTGGGTATTGAGCGGCCAGTACTCGATGCCCGTGAGGTCTCCCGCGTCGCGCTGGTAGGCACGGAAGAAGAAGGAGTCATCGTCGGGAGTCGGAGACAGCACGCGACCCCACACGTAGTACTTGCCTTCGACCGGGGTCTGGAACCGCCACGTCACAGAGCCCACACCCACAGGGCCGATCTCGCCCGGCTTGCCGGGCGTCCACACGAACTTGCCTCCCGAAGATAGGGGATCCTCAGCGACGACGAACTTGGGATCCACAAAGCCGGCCTCGGCCTCGACATAGGCGCCACCAGTCTGCGGAATCACCGTGGCAGGCAGCGTGGGGAGCGGAGGCAGTGGCGGCCGGACGGGGTCCATGATCTCGCCACCGATGTCCTTGCCGTCGAGAGCCAGGATCGACTTCGTGGGCTTTGGATCGCAAACCGTCGCTCGTGCCCAGGGGGCTTCGGAGGCTACGGCAACCGGTCCGTCGACGCCCTGCACCCGGAAGGAGGCCTTCCCTGCATCGGCCTGCACCTCCGCTGAGGCCGAAGCGAACTGCTTGCGCCAGGTGTCGAAGGCCGCGTCGTCCTGCAGGCCACTGCCGATGCGGACCCACAGGGCCACTGCCGGAGTCTGTGCGGGTAGCGGAACCTGTTCGCCCGAGTAGTGCGTGACCGTCAGGCGGGCACACCCGTAGCCGTTCCCATCGTACACGAGGTTCGTCGGTGCGTCAGCGCCCTGCACGCCTCGCGCCCACAGCACACGGATGCCCATTGCGGTCGTGCCCCTGCGCATGACTACCGCCGTCCCGGTCGGCACGGGGTAGCTCACGGCGTCCTTGCCGTCGAGGGCGACCTTCTGATCGCCGATCCAGAATCCGTCGGACTTGCGTGGCATGACGAAGTGGGAGGCCAGAACCTTGGTCGCGGCCGGAATATCCTTGTCCCTGTAGATCGCCATTCCCACGGCGTCTACGGTGCGCTGGTTGCCGGTCCAGAAGGGCTGCAGGTGGAAGGTCTTCTTGTGAACGTCACCGGCAGCGATCACGGTCTTGCCGTAGGGGTCTTCGCGTCCGTCGGGGATGAAGTAGCAGCGCGGATCGTTACGGTCGCCGGCGACATCGACGGTCAGCGGCATGTCCATCCAGCCGCCGTAGGGTGATCCCAGGACGCTGAGGCTGATATCCGACATCATGTACTGAATCCGGAAGTTGTCGCGCGACGGTCCCCAGGTCTGCTCAACCAACCGCGGGAAGCGCGTCTGATTCAGCACGCGGAGCGCGTCCGGCGGCTGCCAGTAGCCGTAGCCCTTGTACAAAGTCTGGTTCGGCCGCGGGGCAACCCAACCGGCGCCCAGGATGCGGTTCTCAAGGCCGCCGAGACCGCGCGCGTAGTCGTAGGTGCGGCTCTGTGCTCCGCCGAGTTTGTTCGCGGCGGGGAACCAGTTGCAGGCCACGTCGGTCCACAGAAGGGTCAGCATGGCACGCGCTTGCTCGCGCTCAGTGTCACGCTTGCAGAAGGCCTCCAGGATCGACAGGTCCAGGAGGTCGACCTCATAGTAGGTGGGGCTGCAGAACTCGTGGGTGCCATAGCGGCAGGTGTAAGCCACTGCCGCCTTCAGGCGTACGTAGCCTTCCTCGGCCACCTTCGGCAGGTCCAGGTTCTCGCCCAGCAGGATCAGGTTGCAGGCGTTCATGAAGACGATGTTGGTGTAGTTGACCGCGACGTTGTGCCGCAGCGATCCCTCGATCGCATAGTCCAGAGTCTCGCGGAACACCTTCATTGCAGGCTGGGGGACCCAGTCACGGTGCTTGATCCAGATCAGGACGGCGGTCTGCATGCAGAAGTCGACGGAATTGTAGTCACCCACGAACCCGTCGGACCAGTTCCACCAGAAGTTGCCGTAGCTGCGGCTGTCGGGGTCACGGTCCTGCATCTTGGCACCGACTTCGAACAGCGTCTGCAGCCGCTCGGGATGCACCCGGGCTTCGCAGTAGTTGAGGGCTGCGGAGTACAGGTCCCGCGAGGTGATCGGCGGCGGAACGGCGATGGCGCGGGTATAGATGCGATCAGCCCAGGCGACCGCTCCGGCGAGACCAGGATCCATCGTCTGCTCCTGACAGAGGGCGCTGGTGCAGAACGACAGGAGGATGGCCAGTGCTGCAAGGGTCAGTGCGGCGGGTCTCGACATGTTGCTCTCCCTTCGTGTCATACCACGGTCCGTCGTACCGCAGGAGCCGTGAATCCCCGCGGCGAAGTGGGGCATGTCGAGTGGGATTCGGCAGCGCCATCGGGAACACAGCCCCAACTCGAGAGGTTGTCCTCTCTGTACGCAGTCGTGTCCCTGCGGCATACCCCTATCTGCTATTCGTCCTGCGTCGGCCAGGACCTTCGTCATGTGTCCGAGCGGAGGACCGACGGGAAAGGAAGAGGCTATGGCCTCTGAACCTCTGCCGCACCTAACGGAACTCGTTCCCAGGGAGACCCTGGAGCGTCAGCTCCAATTGTTCGAGGCCTTGACGGGCATACCCATGGTGATGGTCGACGCCACCGGCGTGCCGATTACCGCGCTCACTGATCCCCTGCGCTTCTGCGGAACGCTCGTGAGGGACCCGGAGGGCCGCACGGTCTGTCTCCGACGCAAGAAGTGGGACGTCGCGGAGGAGCAACTCGAAAGGGAGCTCCTCGGTCAGCATGGGGGCGAGAAGCCTGTCGCCCACCGTTGTCTTGGAGGGTTTCGCGACACGGCGGTGCCCATCCTCGTGGAGGGACAGGTGGTTGGCTATGCGGTGTTTGCACGCTCGCTGACCGACCCGCCGGATCTGCAGGCCTTCCGCGGAATGGCCGCTGCAGCCGGGATGGACCCCGAGATCGGCGAGCAGGTGGCCCGCAAGGCCCTCGTGATGCCTTCGGAACGTATCCGCGACGTGGCCGAGTACGTTGCCCTCATAAGTGGCCTCGTCGCCGCTGCAGCTCACACAGAGCTGAAGGCACGCAAGGTTCTCGAGTTGGAGGGACTGCGCGACGACCTGACGCACATGATCGTCCACGACCTGCGCACTCCGCTCACCTCGGTCATCGGCGGCCTGCAGACTATCCTCGACACCGAGTTCGATGAGGACATCACCCACGAGTTTGTGCCCCTGGCCCTGTCCTCCTCCAACACGCTGCTGGAGATGGTCAACATGCTGCTGGACATCAGCAAGTTTGAGGGCGGCGAGATGACCCTCAACCGCGTGCCCGTGGACTTCGGCGAGGTTGCCCAGGTGGCGCTGGAGCAGGTGGAGGGCCTTGCCCGAACGAGGAACCAGGAACTCCTCTCGGACCTCGACCCTAACTGCGGCGAGGTGTCGGCTGACCGGGAGTTGCTCCGTCGCGTGGCGGTGAACCTCCTGGGCAACGCGATCAAGTTCACCCAGGACGGCGGCACGATCCGGCTTGGCTCGCAGTGTGACCAGGGAGGTTTGACCTTCTCCGTCGCCGACAACGGACCCGGGATCCCCCCTGAGTTCCACCAGCGCATCTTCGAGAAGTTCGGTCAGGTCGAGTCGCGCAAGGCCGGGCGCAAGAACTCCACGGGCCTCGGCCTCACCTTCTGCAAGATGGTAGCCGAAGCCCATGGGGGTCGCGTCTGGCTTGAGAGCGAGGTCGGCAAGGGGACCACGTTCTTCGTCTGGATCCCACGGGCCGGGAGCGCCTCTGGTTAGCGGCGCTCCCAGCTCTGCCGAGTCAACTCAAGACCCTTTGCTCTGTTACTCCGCGGTGGCGAGGATCCCCACCTGCGGGGTCACGGTCTCAGTGAGTGGCTGATCCATCGTCACGCCAGGCCCCTGTAGCTTGAGGTGCCCGCCGAGTCCTCCCTGCGTGTTGAAGGTCACTTCCCAGGTCTTGTCGCCGCTCTTGAGGCACACACCGACCCGGTCGCCGTCACGCACCAACTCCGTCGCGTCCATCTGCGCGAGGCCCTGATCGCCGACCTGGATCACATGGAGGAACACGTCCTCCTGTCGCGCGGCTCCCGGACTGACCTCCATCCGCCACTGCCCCATCATCGCCAGTTGCTCCGGCTTCAGCTTCCCCTTCTCGATGTCCCAGTTGCGTCCGGCCGACCAGAACTCCTTGCCCGGTCCTCCGACCGGAGTGAGTACCGCGTCCTCGGGCAGCAGAGTCCGGCAGAACATGCGCCCCTGGAGGTGGTCGGCGTGCCATGTCTTGCCGTCCACTACCGGCTCGTAGGCGGTGTGAAGCAGCCAGTCCTTGCGGTAGCTCGGGTCGGTGGCGTTGACGCGGTCGAAGATCACGAAGTGGTTCGGCATCAGGAACACAAGCTGGCGGGTGACCAGGCTGACCTTCTCGCCGAGGTCCGGTTGTCCCGTGCGCTTGACGATACCGTGCTGGTAACTGGGGGTCGCATCCCCGGCGACATAGACGAAGCGGTCGTTCGTCTCGAAAGCCTTGACCGCCGAGCCTAGCTGGTGGTACTGGCCGCCGTCATTGACCTGCACCGCCGGACCCGTTCCCCAGTAGTTCGCCGGTGGCTCGCCGGGCTGATGCACCAGGACGCAGTTGTGGGCCACGGTCTGCGCGAAGTAGCACTTGAGGTGCTGGCCGTTGATCTCCTCGTCGTACCGGGTCCCACTGTCGAGGGCCAGGTGACCACCGTGGTAGATCACGAAGTTGAGCGCATCGAAGTGGCGGTGCTGGTCGAGGATGCCGCCACAGGTGAAGAGACAGTAGGTGTCCTCGGGGCCCGTGCCCGAGCGCATGTAGAGCTGCCCCAGGGTCTCGAAGTTGCGGGCCTGCGGGAGTCGCTCGGGATGGAAGGGCTCCGGCGAGCTCTCCAGGTTCGTCAGCAGGAAGGGGTAGATGAACCAGGTGTTGGCGTAGTTCTTGTTCGGCACGATCTCCTGCAGGTAGCGGCCCAGCGCCGACGCCTCCGGAGCCACCTTACCATACAGATGCCGCACGTTGGCCATGTGCGTGTAGACCTGACCAATCGGCAGGAGGTTGTCGGTGTGGGGCGTGTCCCCGTAGCCGAACTCCAGTGGAGCCTTCCCTGTCTCGATCCAGGTCCATAGGATGTAGTTGGCGAGCCACGCGCTGTGAGGCCAGTTCGGCGCGATGTTCTCGCCCGTCGTGCTGAGCCAGGTGTAGAAGAAGTTCTGCTCCGACCAGGGGTAAGCGGCGAAAGCATAGCCCACGGTCGGCGAGGCCGATCCGCCGTCATCGCCGCAGGACTTTGCCCGGTGAGCCAGCATCTTCATGTTCTCGTTGTAGCCCTTCACCAGCCACTGCTTGACCAGCTGCTCCTCGATGCCCGCTCCGAGCGCCGCACAGCCGACGTACCACTGGCAGTTCGTTACGCCGTAGTAGCCGGTGTTGTAGCCGCTCTGGTTCTCGCGGTAGATGGCCGGTCGGGTGGTGTAGACCTTGTTGAGCACCTGCACCATCCGGGTCATCATCTCCCGCCGCTCGGCCTCCGGCAGCTCCTTGTAGAGCCAGTCCCAGGCCAAGACCCAGTGCACGCGCGAGGTCGAGTACCAGTTCACGGTCTTGCGTTCCTCATAGCACTTCTCGTAGAAGGCCAGGCTGAGCTGCATGGCCCACTTCGCCAGGTCCAGGTACTGCTTGTCATCGGTGACCCGGTAGACGAAGGCCGCCTGCGCTGCCTCCGGGCCGAGATCCCTGGGGTCTTGCGCGGGCGTCTTGACCTTCTGCTGGAGCAGGTTGTCGGTCCGCTTCTTGACGTAGTCATACCAGGGCTTCTCAGCCCCGAGCGCCCGGGCCTTGACGGTCGGCCAAGTATCGCTGTTGAAGAACAGGCGCGGATGGTCGGTGCGGATCTTGCTCGCCCAGTCGGGCAGCTCCTGTGCGCTGCACACGACGCTCAGCGTCAGCACAAGACAGACCGACAGGCACACCCAGGACAGCTCCTGCATCGTCAACTCCTCCTTACTCGTGCGGCTATCAAGGCTCGCGGGGCCGACCCCGAAGGCACTTCCCGGCTCGTGCTCTCGTCGTCCCCAGGACGGGACTGCCCACACACTAAGCAGGTCTGTTCGCCGGCGATGATGAACCCACCTACCCGACGAGCTCATCACGGGCAGCCAAGAGGCTGCCGCCCCCGGCAGGAGACCCCCATGATTCTGATAGCCAGCATGGCTGAACCGGATGGGTACCGCAGCTCAGGTGGCGGTTGGAGCTGCAAGACGCGCTTCGAGGAGATCACCGGACACCCGGCCCTCCTGATGCACTACAGTAAGGTGAACCCGGAGTTCGTCGAGCGCTACGGGTTCAAGGCGATGTTCATCACCGGCTTCGGCTACGGGTGGGGCAAGGTGCCGCCCGAGGCCACCTACGGGATCAGCGACGTGCTGCACAACTGCTCGCTCCCGGTTCTGGGCGCCTGTGGCGGTCACCAGCTCATCGGCTGGCTCTTCAACCACAACGTCCGCAAGCTCAAGTCCTTCTGCGATGAGCCCATCCGTAAGCTGCGTCCCGGCGAAGCCGACTACAACCCCGGCTACCATCCGGGCTACTACACGGAGACGGGAATGCAGACCGTGCAGATACTCCAGCGCGACCCGATCTTCGCGGGCCTGCGGAAGAAGCTGGTGGTCACAGAGGCGCACTACTGCGAAGTCAAGCGAGTGCCACCGGGCTTCGTACACCTGGCGCGCAACGAGAACTGCGAGATCCAGTGCATCCGACACGCGGAACGGCCCCTGTATGGCGCGCAGTTCCATGCCGAGAACTGGACCGACTGCTATGCCGACGGCAAGACCTTCATCACGAACTTCTTCCGCATCGCCGGGCTCCTGGACTGACCGGCTGCGGAAGGTCACCAGACCCTTGGGGCGGAATATGCTTTCAGTCTGACGAGACCAGTACGACGAGAACCTAGTCTGAGAGGTGACGGACATGATCAGGCCCATGGAGATCGGCGTCTTCGTCCATTCGACCGGAATCGAAGACCCCTTTGAGTCCATCAAGACCATCGGGGAGTGGGGGTTCCGCTGCACCCATCTTGGCGTTGTCGCGCCCGACTTCCACACCGCTGAGAACGTAGACAAGATCAAGTCCGCCGTCGCCGAGTACGGCGTCGAGCCCGTCGGCTGGTTCGTCGGCTTCCCCGGCGAGAGCTATGCGAGCATGGCAGACGTGGGCCGGACCGTGGGCTTCGCCTTCCCCGAGAAGCTTGCGGAGCGTATGGATATCATGCGCATGTCCATCGACTTCGCCAGCAAGTGCAAAGTCCCCGGCGTGCTGGTGCACATGGGCTTCCTGCCCAACGACGAGAACAGCCCGATCTACGCCCAGATGATGGGTGCCATGGAAGAGTGCGCGGACCTGTGCCTGAAGAACAAGATGTACCTGGGGCTCGAGACCGGACAGGAGCAGGCCGACCACCTGGCCCACTTCCTGACCAAGCTCGGCCGCTGGAACGTCTTCGTGAACTTCGACCCGGCCAACCTCATTCTCTACGGTAAGGACAAGCCGGTCGAGGCCTTCCGTAAGATCGGCAATCACGTCATCTCCTGCCATGCCAAGGACGGCGTGTGGCCGACGCAAGAGGGGCAACTGGGCAACGAGGTGCCGGTCGGACAGGGCCAGGTCACCTTCCCCGATTTCGTCCAGGCACTCAAAGACATGCGCTTCAAGGGCCCGATCGTCATCGAGCGCGAAGCCGGCGATACGCGGAAGCAGGACATATTTGCAGCCCGCGAACTGCTCGAGAAGCTCATCTACGGGTAGCCCTCGCGACCTCTAGACGCAGACAGCCTTCCATGCCCGGCCGCCGGTTGTCCCTCGGTGGCCGGGCTTTCTGTGTCTGGTCCGTCGCCAACAGGCGCACATCAAGGGTGCTGTGGGTTTTGGGACAGAGGCGCAAGAGGTCAGTCTCAAGGGCCTGAGGAGAGGGCGGTCTGGGGAGGTACTCGCAGGCACGAAAAGAGGCGTCCCAGAGCGGACGCGTGATTCCACGCTCTGGGACGCCTAATCGCACCAGTTTGGTGCTGTAGCTGCCCTACTCTTCGCGGGCCTTGAGCCGCTTGACGGCTGCCTTGGCAGCCTGGAGCCGCTTCGCATCGAGGCCGAGCTTCATGGTCCGCTCGAACTGGCCGATGGCGAGAGCGGTGTCCTGCTTCGAAGCGAGGATCCAGGAGGCCGTCCAGTTGGCGTCGACGCTCTGGGGCCGTGCCGCGAGGACCTGGCTCACGAGCTTGAGCGCTTCGTCGAGGTTGCCGCTTGCCTTGGCTGCCTGCGCCTTGGCCAGCGTGCCCTTAACCTCGTCGTCCGTCATCTTCGGGGCCTGCTCCTGCGGAGCAGGAGCTGCTGCCGCGGTTGCACCCGGAGCCGGAGCAGCGGCGCCACCAGGTCCAGCGGGAGCACCGGCCGGAGCACCGGGGCCACCAGGAGCACCAGACGGGGCGCCTGCTTCTGCGCCACCGGGGGCACCAGACGGCGCTCCTGCCTCTGGGCCACCAGGAGCGCCGGACGGGGCGCCTGCTTCTGCGCCACCAGGACCCGCGGGAGCACCGGCTTCGGCCGGAGCGCCGGCCTCAGTCGGAGCGCCGGCCTCAGGGCCACCGGCTGCGTTCTCCCCCTCGCCACCCTTCTTGCCACATCCCGCGAGCGCGGAGCAGACGACAATGAGTGCCAACAACGAAATCACGACTAGGATCTTGCGAGAGCTCACAAGTGACCCTCCCTGTGGTCAGTGCAGTCCTGTGATGGATACTGCGTTGTGCCCGTGTGGAGACCAGCTAACGCCCACGGACCGGCGTTGCGCGCATTTCCGCATCGCAACCACTTCACCTTCCCCACCCTCACGGCTCCAGATCAATCCCCAACCCCTCGGCCATCAACTCGGCAACGTGTGACACAGGCTTGCTCGGCCCGAACTTGCGCGACCCATAGCGCAACTGGAGCACGCAGGAAGGGCACGCCGACGCTACACCTTCAGCGCCCGTGTCTGCCACTCGCCCCATTTTGCGCTGCAGAATCTGCAAGGAAAGCTCTGGATGCGCCAGGTTGTAGGACCCCGCACCACCACAGCACCAGTCGGCTTCGGTAAGCTCGCAGACCTCCAGCCCGGCCACGTCGCGCAGCAGTTTCCGCGGTTGTTCCCGGATTTCCTGCCCGCGTCCAAGATGGCAAGGGTCGTGGTAGGTCACAGTTCCACGCGTCTTCCCTGCCGACGGCAAAGATAGCTCCGGCAGCAACTCCATGAGGTCCTTCACGCGACCCGCAAGCTCCTGAGCCTGCGCGGCGCACTCCTCGCCCTCCAGCAACTGCGGCCACTTCTTCAGAAAGGCGCTGCAGCTTCCACATTCCGTGACCACGAGGTCGCAGGACAGGTCGCCGAGGATCTTGAGGTTGCGCCGTGCCAGGTTTCGGGCGGCCTCGAGATCACCGTAGGAATAGGGCGGCAAGCCGCAGCACACGTTCGGCGCGACTACCACCTCGCACCCCGCGTGCCACAGCAGCTTCAGCGCCGCCTCGCCCTGGCGCGGGAGCTGGTAGTTCGTCCCGCAGCCAAGGAAGACCAGGACCTTCGGAGCGCCCTCAGGGGCCTCGGTACGTCGTGGCCAGACCCAGACGCCGACACCGCTGTCGGTCTGTCGCTGGAATCCCATCCCGGGAAGCCGATCGCGCAGGAAGCGCCGGGGCATGGTCTCAACCAGCCCGTTAGCGCCCTCCAGAGTCGCGTGGATCCAGCGCAGAAGCCCCAGCCGGTGCGCGATCTCACCCAGGCCTGAGCGCTTGCCCAAAGACAGCATCCGCATGAGCGCTGTCAGCCGACGCGGGTACCCCAGGAGTTCGTCGAAGATGAGCTTTTGCGCTACCGGGCGTCCCTTCGCCTCGACCAGGGCCTGCCGCGCTCGAACCATGATCTCGTTGGTCTGGACCTTGCCGAAGCAGGCCTGGGTGCACGCTCCGCACAGCAAACACTCTGAGATGGGCGTCAGCCGGTCGCCCTCCGCCGGGACACCGTCACCCAGAGTGCGCACCAGCTCGTTGCGCCCACGGGCCACACTGCGCTCGCTGCGAGTGACGCGGTACGTGGGGCATGTCGCCATGCAGTACCCGCACCGGTTGCAGCGCAGTAGTTCGGTCTCCACGAAGCGTTGTTCGCTGGCTCCCATATTCCTCAAGGACGCCGGTGCAGGCAGGCGTCGCGCTTTCGATGGTATCAAAGTCAGGGCAGGGACGGTAGAACGCCCTCGGGGTCGTAAGTGTCCTTGATCCGGCGGCACAAGGCTGCATAGGGGCCCTGCGGGAGCGGGTTCATGGCGCCTTCGCGCAAAGGAGGCAGCCAGTGGAAGGCCCCGCCACGACAGGAAGCCAATCCTTCGAGCTTGGCCGTCAGGGCCTCCAGGTCGGCCTCCTCCGGCATCGCCCGGCCAAAGCCCACGACTCCGGTTCCGAGTCCGGCGCGTACCAGTGTGCCCGCTTCCGAGACCCGCTGCAACTCGCCCGCGACGTCCATCACGTCGGCGATTGTGCAGGTGCACTGCCCGCGGACCCCGGACAGGTCGGTCACGGCCTTCCAGAAGGCTTGATGGGCGCCGTCCTCCAGGCGAGCGGCGACCGTCAACCCCTCTTCGGCGGCCCACTCGGTCATCGTCGCCGTCATCTCCTCCACCTCTTCGACCAGCCCCTCAAGGGCGACGGCGGGAACCCAGCCCTCCTGCACGGACGCCGATGTACCAGAGGCTTCGGCCGCCCTTCGGAACAGGCCTGCAGACAGGGCTTCGAAGGCCGAGGGGATCAGGTGACTGGCCAGGACCCTGGCTCCCAGCTTCCTGACTGCCGCCGTCCCATCGCCTGTCGATGGCGCCAGGCACAGGGTCAGCACATGCTCCGGCAAGGGTCGCGTGCGGAAGGTGACCTCGACGATGCAGCCCAAGGAGCCGTGCGACCCGATCATCAGCTTGTCCAGTGCATAGCCTGAGACGTTCTTGACGCAGCGACCGCCGACCTGCGCCACCTCTCCTGCGGGCAAGGCAAAGCGCATCCCCAGCACCAGGTCGCGGCAAGTCCCGTGCAGCAGGCGGTACGGTCCGCTCGCGTCCGTGGCAACCACTCCGCCGACTGTCGCCTTATCGCTGTGAGGCGGCCAGAGCGGGACGACCTGCCCGTGCTCCCGAACCGCGGCCTGGAGGTCGGACCAACTCAGGCCGGCCTCGACGCTGACCGTCATGTTCTCGGCGTTCACGTCGAGGACCCGGTTCATAGCCGTGGTGCAGACCACCGGGGTGTCCGCCGTGTCGCCCAGTTTCGACCCGTTGCCCCGCAGCAGGACCCGTGTGTGCTCTCGCGACGCCACTGACAGGAGCTTCGCCGCCGCCTCGGCGTCGTAAGGGTAACTCGCGCCGCCCTCAGTCCGTGCCAGACGCGGAGCAACAGCCGCAAACCCACCCTCAGGCAGCAGTGGCGGTTCAGGCGTCTGGAGCTCGTCGCGTTCCGGCAAGACCTTCGCGGGATTCAGCAAGCCCTTTGGGTCGAAGGCGTCCTTGAGGCCCCAGAACCCGCGCAGACTGGCCTCAGGGAACATCAAGCTCATGTACTTGCGCTTGCAGCAGCCGATGCCATGCTCACCGGTCAGGACGCCCCCGGCCTGCACAGCAAGGCGAGTGATCTCCTCATCCATGGCCTGCGCCCGGGTTACTTCGTCGGGGTCTGCCGGATCGAACATCACCTGCGGATGGAGGTTCCCGTCACCGGCATGGAAGACATTGCCGACCCGAAGATTGTACTTGGCCCCCAAGTCCATGATGGCCGACAGGACCCGCGGCAGCTCGGTTCGCGGAACGGCCACGTCGGAGCACAACCGACCCGGGGTGATGTTGGCGACTGCGCCGAAAGCTCCCTTGCGTCCGCGCCAGAGGCGAGCCCTGGCGCCTGGATCCGTAGCCCACTCGAAGTTCCGGGCACCGTGCGCCGTGCAGACTTCTTCGATGCGCTGTACCTGGCGGTCCATCCCCGCCCGCAGACCGTCGATCTCGATGATGAGAACGGCCTGGGCCTCCTCGGGGTACCCGGCATCGAAGGCCATCTGGACCGCGTGCATCATGGGCTGGTCCATCATCTCCAGGGTTGCGGGAAGCAGCCCTGCGCCGATGATCCCCGACACGGCCCGGCTGGCGTCCTCCAGGCTATCGAAGACCGCCAGCATGGTTGTGATGGCCTCGGGGAGCGGCTGGAGGCGACAGGTGATCTCGGTGACGATCCCGAAGGTGCCCTCGCTGCCCATGATGACGCCGAGAAGGTCATAGCCCGAAGGGTCGAGGGCCTTGCCACCGGCCTGCAGCACCTCACCGTCGGCCAGCACCATCTGCACGCCGGTGATGTGGTTCGCGGTTACGCCATACTTGAGGCAATGGGGGCCACCGGAGTTCTCGCCGACATTGCCGCCGAGAGTGCACACCGATTGACTGGAGGGGTCCGGGGCAAAGAGGAAGCCTCGCGGCTCCAGGCTATTGACCAAGTCGAGGTTGATGAGGCCCGGCTGAACGACCGCGCGTTGGTTCGGCAGGTCGACCTCAAGCAGCCGGTCCATGCGTGTGAGGGCGACAACGATCCCGCCTTGGGTCGGCACGGGACCGCCGGAGAGACTGGTGCCGCTGCCACGGGCCGTGACCGGAAGGCCCTCTTCACGGGCCAGCCGCACCACACCGGCGACCTCCTCGGTGCTGCCGGGCAGGACCACCACGTCGGGGCGGCCCGTCAGGAGGGTCGCATCGTAGCTATACAGCGACAGGTCGAGGTCCCGCTCCAGTACGTAGTCGGCGCCCACCAGGGAACGCAATTCGGACAGTAGCGAGTTTTTCACCGGCACTCTCATAGCTCACCGCACAGAAGGTGACGCCTGGATCGGACCCATCGACCATACCCCGTGGCGAGAACGGCGCACGAACCCGCTCGAAGCTGCCTCAAGCGCCGTAGCCCTGAACTGCGAGGGCCTCCTGCAGCGCCGTCAGGAAGAGCGCCACGTTCTGGCGCAAGGAGGTGTAGCCCATCAGGCCGACTCGCCAGACCTTGCCCTTGAGTTCGCCGAGCCCGGCTCCGATCTCCAGGCTATACTCGCGGAGGAGATACTGCCGGACGGCTGCCTCGTCAATGCCCTCGGGGACCTTCACCGCGTTGAGTGACCACAGGGAGTACTGCTCCTCGGGCCACAGGCCGAGACCCATCTTCGCCAGCCCGGCCACCAGGAGATCATGGTTGGCCTTGTGACGTGCCCAGCGCGCCTCCAGCCCTTCCTCCAGGATCAGTTTGAGCCCCTCGCGGAGGCTGTAGATCATGTTCACAGGAGCCGTGTGGTGATAGGTGCGGTCCTGGCCCCAGTACTTGCTGACCATGGTCATGTCCAGGTACCAGTTGGCGACCTTGGTCTTGCGGCCCAGAATACACTCCATCGCCCGCGGCGAGAAAGACACCGGAGCCAATCCCGGCGGCACTCCAAGGCACTTCTGGGTGCCGGAGTAGCAGGCGTCGATCCGCCACTCGTCGACACGCACCGGGTGTCCGCCCAGCGAAGTCACTGTGTCAACGAGGAAGAAGGCGCCGGCGTCGTGCACGATCCGTGAGACTTCCTCGAGCGGCTGCAGGACGCCCGTGGAGGTCTCGGCATGGACGATGCCGACCACCTTCGGGTGCTCGCGCTCCACGGCCTCAGCGATGGCCTGGACGGGGATTGCCTCGCCCCAGGGAGCCTCGACCGTCGAGACCTGCGCACCATACCGGCCTGCCACGTCGGCCATGCGCTGTCCGAAGACGCCGTTGATGCACACCAGGACGCGGTCGCCGGGCTCAACGAGATTGCACACGCAGGCTTCCATACCGGCGCTGCCGGTTCCCGATACCGGGATGGTCAGCTCGTTCTTGGTGAGCATGACCTCGCGCTGCATCGCCTTGGTCTCTTCCATGAGGGCGACGAAGTCGGGGTCCAGGTGGCCGATGCAGGGCAGAGCCATTGCCTGCAGGATCCGTGGGTGAACGTTGCTCGGGCCAGGGCCCATGAGCAGGCGCGGGGTCGGTGAAAGTTGCTGGTATGCCATTGGCGCAGACCTCCAGACACGGTGCTCGCCCTTGGGACGAGACCGTGGATGCATGCCAGGTTCGGGATAGGTACTCAGGACTGGGTCTTCATGGCAAAGAAGATGAGCAGGCCGAACACGACACCGGTGCCGGCCCCCAACCGCTGAGCCATCTCAGGGTCAGCCACCGAGAACTGCTCTCCCAGCGTCCAGCCCACGGCACCCAGAGCGATGATCACAGCCAGCGCGAGGAAGCCCTTCAAGTGTCCACCGCCTCTGTCAGAGGGTACTGGCGTCTGTTCCCGGGTCGGCGGCGGTCTACCCCACTCCGGTCTCGGTAGCCGTTGCCTGCCCGGCGTCGTCGACCCGCTTCTTCAGCGCCTCGGCTCGATCCTTGAGGTGCTGCACTTCCACGCTGATCGCAGCCAGTCGCACCAGCGGCGTGCCGGAGGAGTCAGACATCTGGGCGTCGAGGTAACCCCACTCCTTCTGGATTTCCTCGAGCTCGCCCTTCAGGCTGTCCTTCGCCGCAGACGTCGGCAGCGCAGCCCAGGACTTCCAGGCCAGCGCGATCACACTCATGGTGTCATCCAGCGGGTCGCTGACGTCCGGAAGGTCGATCGGGTAGCCGACGGTGCGCCAGGTCGAGACGCCCTTGGCGTCCGTCACGGAGAGCATCAGCGTAGCGGGTCCACAGCGCCTCACCTTGTAGGGCACATAGACCTGCTCGCGGCCATGATTGGGGATGTCCTTCTTGACGGTGCCGAAGTAGTGACTGCGGCGGTCACGCCCGAGCACTACCACGTTCACTTTGGCCGCCGCGGGTTGATCGCTTGTGTTGTACACGGTAGCCATCGCCAGGTTGTCGCCTTGCAGCCGGTTGCCAAGATCGTCGACCTGGGCAGTCAAGCCGGGAGTGCCGAAGACCATCTCGCCGAAAGCCTGGGGCTCGTGGAAGCCTCGCTCGTGTCGGCACCAGGTGCTCAACTCGGCCACACGCACGGCGTTGCGGCACACCGTCAGGTTCCACTTTTCCCCCGCAATCGGCGGCACGCCCTTGTCGAAGGGAAGCTCGATCTCAACCGACCAGCCGGTGGCGGTTACGGCAGCCACGGCGTTCCACTCGAAGTTCTCGGCCACGTCGTGGTCATACTCATCCAGCTTGGTGCCCAGGG
The DNA here is from genome assembly GCA_039679385.1 of Armatimonadia bacterium. NCBI lineage: Bacteria > Bacillati > Armatimonadota > Armatimonadia > Armatimonadia bacterium. Next base: position 114,067 of record JBDKVB010000067.1, read on the forward strand.
GGTTGATGGCCAGGTGGGCGTAGTGCTGCCGGCTGCCCTCGGTATCGATGAAGACCTCGAGGCAGTCGTCCTCGGTCACCTTGCCGTCCCGTTTCGTGACGTTGGCAACCAGTGCCGAGGGGTTATCGTCGTCCATCTGGGCCCCGAGGTAGAGAGCCTGCTCCGTGTGCATCACGTAGACGTGGGTTGGGAAGCGCGGCATCGCCTTCGCACCGAGCAGCACGAAGTCGGACAACCGTCCGGCCCCTGCCCACTCCGTCGCATCAAGGCGTCCATCAAGCTGCGGCGCCTGGGATACCCGCGGGCAGAAGGCCACGGGCAGCTTGACCGCAGTAGTGGTGTCGGTCGCTGCGAGGGCCATGGTGCAACACAGTAGGAGCGCCGGTTTCAACAGGCGAAGAGTGGTCACAGGGGATCCCCCTCCGGGAGGTTCAACTGAGGCCTGGAGCCAACCCACACGCGCCGAAGGACCAGCGCATCACCGCCCCGGACTACCAGGCAGATTCGACGCCAAACGCGGCGATTATAGCACGTTTGCCGAGCATGAGAAAGCACCCGGCAGGAGTTGGGCGGACACGTGATGAAGGTTGGAGGCGATGGCTTCGTGCGCCGTACCGACTCGCTTCAGCCTGCCAGGTCGGCGGTTCGCACCCTTACAGTAACCCCCGAGGAGGCTACCATGTTCCGCAGAGCCTGGCTCCTGCTGACTGTCATCGTACTGGTATCACTGATGAGCGGCTGTCCGCGGACGACTACGGAGACCCCGCAACCCGCGCAGAACAGCGCTGAGGTCATCCAGGGCACTGCTTCCCCTGCCGGGGAGTCCCCTGAAGTCCAGAACGCTGAGCCGGCTCCTGCCGACGTGGTGACAGATCAGCCGGCCGGTGGCTCCACGAACGAAAAGCCGGCCACGAAGGCCTCCTCCGTCACTGACTGGAAAACCTACACCGGCGCCTGGTTCAAGGTGCGGTACCCGGCGAGCTTCGAGGTCGTGGCTCGCGAGGAGAGCTCGACTTCCAGCGAAGGGAACGACGGCGTGTCCTTCGTCTCGCCTGACGGGTCGATCGAGTTCTACGTGTTCTCGCCCCAGTGGTCGGGAGAGTCACAGTGGATTCACGCAAAGGAGGGCGAGGCCAAGACCGAGAGCAGCACAGAGGCCGAAGGCTCGCAGACGACGACCTGGGTCACCCTTGCCGGACCCGACGGCGCCTATGAGCGATCCTACGCCGATACCTTCGACTCCACTCTCAACACACGGCATATCTTCGGCTTCCGCTACCCGAGCAAGGCCGCCTACGGCGAGTGGAAGGAGATCTACGTGAAGTTCAAGCAGTCCCTGGAGCAGTTCGCCGACTGACGCCGACCTCCAGTCCCGAAGGTGTGCCTACCGGCGCTGCGCTACCTTCCGGTAGTAGGGAGCCTCATCGTCCGGAAGGGCGATGCGCAGGTCGAAGGGCTCATGATGCACCGCATCGAGCGCCTGCACCTCACTGACGGTCATCGAGCGCTGGGGCCTGATCGCAAAGCGCACGTAGCGGGCCTGCACGGGCTTCTCAGGTGCCAACTCGTACAGGTACCCCGTCGCCGTCTCCTCGTCGGGCATCATTTGGTTGATAGGGATGTCCTTGCGCCGAAGGTTCAGCGCGAAGAACCCCTGACTTGCGTACTGCTCGCCATCGGTGGAGGTGAATACCTGCACCGTGTCCTTCACCTGGCCCTTGAGGGCGTCCCACCACGGATACCCGGCGCTCACGTGGATCCGGAAGGCCGCGCAGCTCTGCACAGAGCCCAGGTCGACCGTCACATCGGGCGTCTGGCCCTTCTCCCAGATCGCGGCACAACTGGGGCCGATGCCACCGGCATAGGGTGCTCCGACCACGCCGTCCGTCAGCCGCGTCAGGTCAGGATCCTTGGCTCCCCAGCGTTCGCCGGAGGGCACCGTGCAGGTGTAGGGCTTGCCCTCGGCCAGGTTCCTGCCGTAGGTGGCCCAGTCGTAGCGCCACGGTACTCCGCCCGCCTCCACGCCGTCTGAGTAACCATAGTGCGTGTCCGGGGTGGCCTCTTTCCGGGCGATCCGCAGCCAGTTCACGACCGGATGATCGACCCCGCCGACGTTGAGGGTGTAGCGGTAGGGGACCTGCGTGACAAGCTCCGTATGACTGCGCTCAACCAGAGAGTAGTCGGCCTGACGCTCGCTCCAGTTGAAGGTGACTTCCAGCGGCTTGAAGCCGGGGTCGGCCACCTTGTGGTTCACTTCCATCCGCACGGAATAGAGGCTGCAGCACTCAGGTCCGGCTGCCGAGCTGTTCAGCAGGTACTTGAACAGGACCGACCGTGTTCCCGCAGGTACCGGCTCCACCGTCTCGTAGCGCAACACGTCCCAGGGCGGCTTCGTGTCCGTGAGCGAGTAGGTCTTTGTCCAGGTTTCGCCTCCGTCGAAGGAATGAAGCAGATCGACATGGGAGCGCGGAGCACGGTTGTAGAAGCGACCGCCGTAGGTGACCCGGGTGATGTCAGCCGGAGCATCGACGCGGAACACCACGTAGGCGTCCTCCATGGCCTCCTGGGCATGCATCGGCCCCATGTAGCCGGGGTGCCTGGCCTCGCTGACCATGTTGTGCTCCTCCACCACATAGGGCTTGTAGCTGGTCCCCCGCAGATCGGGCCAGACAACGATGGATTCCGTTGGATCACCGGCGCCCACGTAGATGGTGTTTCTACCCAGCAAGAGCTGTGGCTGCGTCTTCGAGTTCAGCATCGTGTTCGTCTCGAAGGAGATCTGCGTCAGTCGCGCGTCGGAGGCAGCCTTGCGTCCCAGCAAGGTGCAGCGGACCAGGACCTCATACGCCCCGCTCACTTCTGCCACCAGCTTCAGATCGACCTTGTTCTCCCCGGTGGCGCTGCTCTTCCAGACCGGGCTCCAGGTGAGGCCGTTGGTAGTGCTGATGGCCAGGTCTGCCTGGTCGTCCTCGGTGGCACGCTGGAGGGTAGCGCGGATGGTCAGGGCGGTGATCACGTTGGCGCCCTCGACCTTGAAGACGATCTCCCCGGGCTCCTGGGGCTTGGCAGGCTGCACGCCGGAGGGCTCGACCGCGACCATGCCCTGCAGTGACTGTGCGGACCGCAGCACGCCCGCCGGGGTCAGGTTCGGCGTGAAAGCCCGCACACCGTTCCCCCGCAGGTGGTAGCGCCGGTTCACCGCTTCCGGGTCCTTGCCCCCATTGGGCACGTAGTATTCCGGCCCATCACCCAGCGAGCGGTAAGTGCGTGTGTAGACCTCACCGTCACGCAGGTTGAGGATGTAGCGGTGACCGCGGTCCCAGTCATAGTAGTAGTAGCGGTACTTGAGGCCGTTGGGGTTGAAGCAGCGGTACTCCTGGTCGAGGTCACGGGCGGTGTCTGCGCCGGTCAGGTACCCCTTGGCGCTGGTGGCGGTCAGGCAATGATAGCGGGCGATGTGCCCCTTCTCGACCTTGCCGCCCGAGGCAGCGCAGGCACCTTCTTTGCCGATGTCCTGCACCCCGGCGATCGTCTTGCCGTCACAGAGCGTGTACAGCGCCGAGAGGCTGTTATCGTACATGTGCCAGGCACCGTCGTACTCAACCTCCGGCACGGTGTGAAGGCTGATGTCCCAGTACTTGGTGCCGAAGCCCATCGCGTCCCAGATCGAGCAGTTGATCCCGGCGATGGTGCTGCACATGGTGTACCCGTAGTCGTTGAACTGGCGGATCGGGTCCGTGCAGGCCAGGCCGTGCAGTTGTATGGGAGCGGTCTGGCGCCGGGCGAGGTGGTTCCAGTACCACAGTGCCCAGCACTTGTCGGCCGGCGCCTCCCAGCGGCCGGTGATGCTGCGGATCATGCTGTCCATGTCGGAGTAGTCCGGTGAGGCGTCCGTCACGACCCTGAGGTTGCAGACTTGCGCAGGGGCAACCACGGCTGCCCCCAGTGCCAGTCCGGCAATCACGACCATCGTCACCGCGATCCTCATGGCCCCGCCCTCCTACGCGCATCCCGGTCGGTTGTCTCACTACTCCTTGCGCTCGGCCCTCACCAGTAGGTCATCGGCGACCGCAGGCAGATCGAAGCGCATCTTCAGGGTCTGCGCGTCCACCTGGGTCTCGCTGCTGCTGGTCACGTCACCCGTCAGAGTGTCGACAAAGTCCACTTTCCACGTCCCGGCAGACATGCCGAGAACGCTGACGGCAGCGCCGGTCTTGGGGTCCTTGATCTCACTGCGATCCTCGGGGCCAAGGGCAGCCGGGTCGTGTACATAGAAGAACCCCAGGCGGTCGCTGGCCATGCCGGTGGCTCGCAAGGCATCGGCGCCCTCCACGAACACGTTGCGCAATCGCAGGTACTGGCCCCGGCGGTCATACCCGGCGAAGAGCTTCTGGAGCGGCTTCTGATACCGGAACAGCTTGTACTGCTCCCACTCCTGCGGGTACCAGAACATGCTGGAGGCGGCTGTGGGCATCACCGCCGAGGTCCAGAGTCCGACCCGGAAGCGATTGCGCCAGTCTGCGGGCTTCAGGCCCCGTATCTCCGCGGTCTTGGGGCCGTACTCGATGAACACAAAGGGCTTCTTGAAGAGCGCCTCGAAGTTGTTGCCTGGATTGACCTTCCCCGAGTAGGACTGCAGCATCCCCATATCGCTGCGGCCGTCCTTCTTGTTGTCCCAGTAGGCGTCGGACTGCACGACCTCCATCTCCGGCAGCGTCCAGAGCTCGTTGCCGAAGCTCCAGAACAGACAGATGTGCGTCTGGATGATGTGCTTCCACGGGTCGGTGGCCTTGAGGTACTTGGCCATCTCCTGGTGCCAGGCCGCCACCGCCTGGGTATCGTAGTTCTCGACCAGGTCGACCTCGTTCCACAGGTCCCAGGACATGATGTTCCGGCTGTAGCCCCAGCGAGCGATGATGTAGCGGTACCGGTTGCGGAAGTCGCGCTTCACGTCGGGACTGGTGAAGAACTGGGCCGGACTGGCGACATATCCCCCATTGCGGGTGTTCCAGGGGCTGTAGGTCCACTCTTCGTCGAACTTGTCGCGCCGGGCCTGACCGTGGCTGTTGAAGGTGATCTCCAGGTACAGGTCGTACTGGCGCGCCAGGTTCACGCAGTAGTCCAGGCGCCAGGCGTTATACAGGTTGTAGCGTCCCACGCCATCGAAGCGCGAGTGGTACTGGTCGCTCCACTCGATGCCTCCCCACCAAGCGCACATCCACGTTCGCACGAAGTTGAGCCCCTCCTCGTGGAAGCGCTTGAAGAAGAGGTCGAAGTCGTAGGTGCCCTTCTGGTTGGTCGCGTCATCCCCACCATCGCGCATATTGATCCCGATGGGCCAGTACCAGTCACCGTTCTCGAACTCGAAGTACTGTGGGTCCTTGGTGCTGACGCGGACATACCCCTGGGGCTTCACCGGCACTGTCGCAGTGAACTTCGCCGGCGTGGAAGTGGCCTTGCCCCGGGCGTCCGTGATAGTCACCCAGTAGCGGTACTCGCCCGCCTCTTTGGCCGCAAAGCGGACCTTCCAGCAAGGCTTGCCCACCGGCGTCAGGCGCTCATAGCCCTCGGGTGTCTGCCCGCGCTCGTACTCCTGATAGCAGAATCCGGGGACCGTGATCTCCGCACCGGAGGGAGCCACGAAGTGCCCCTCGACGTCCACAATCTCAGGGTCGAAGGGGTTCTCGTACTGGGCATCCAGTGGGAAGGTCAGCTCGAACTTCTCATAGATGGGGACGGAGGAGGCACTGGCCAGGATCGTCAGTGGCCTGTTCGCAGCGGGCTTGTCGGCGACGAGCTTGCCCAGCGGAGACTGTCTGCCACTGAGCGTCACGTTGTCGAGGTAGACGACGCCCTCCCAGGGCTTCTTCCCGAAGAACCGCAGGCCGAACTCCCGGGGGCGGTGGAGAGCGTTGAGATCCCATAGATGCTTGTGGCCGCCAGGCTGCCAGATCGTCGATGTGGGCGAGATATCGAGGTCGAAGTGCTGCCAGCTATCGCCACGGAGCTTGACGGTCCGCTTCAGGGTCCGCGGATCCTTGAGCAGCGGCGTCTGGTACCAGTAGTAGCTGCGGTCCTTGAGGTAGATCCAGCAGTCGAAGGCGTCGCCAAGCTGCGCGGCGCTTGCAGGCACCCACAGATCGAAGGACAGTCGCGTGTAGCCCTTCCAGTCCTGCCAGGGCAGGTAGGTGCACCCGAAACCCGCCGGAAGTGTGCCGTAGACCTTCAGGGACCGTGTGCCGGATTGCGCCTTCTCGTCGGTCACCCGCACGTTCTGTGCCGACCCGTCGAGCGGCGAGACCGTCCACTGCTCGTTGAGCGGCGAGTCGGGGTCCTCGAAACCCCAGGTGAGGTCGTCGACGCCGGCAGCACCGGCAACGGCCACGCAGGCCAAGAGCGCAAGGCAGGCGAGTCTCGAGCAGAGGGGCATGTAGGGGCCTCCCGACCTAGTTTCGTCCGCACGCAGCCACCCCTCGCGCACACTCTTGCATAAGGACAACCAGCCCTCTGAAAGGTTCAAGGCAAGAGCGGCTGCCACAGAGTGGCTGACGGTCTATTGACACGCGGGCGCGAACTACTATAATAAGTAGTAACTTAACGAAACTTCCGTGCGACTGTGACGTCAGAACCAGTGACAGGGGAAACGAGCCGGTCTACGGGCACACCACCACGGACGGCTGCAGGAGATGGGAAGTATGAGTGACCGGTCAACGCCTCGGGTGTCGGTTTTCAGACCTCGCAAGGACGGCCTCGAAAAGACCCTGGGAGCCCTTGAGGCCCAGGTCATGGATGCCATCTGGCAGGCCAAGGAACCGGTGTGCGTAGAGGATGTACGGTCGGCACTGGCGACGCATGGCAAGGATGCCGCGTACACGACCATCATGACCACCCTCAGCCGCCTCAACAAGAAGGGGCTGCTGGCCCGCGAGATGCGAGGCAAGGCCTACTACTACTCCTCCCGGGTTAGCCGGAGTGAGCTGAGTTCGACGGTAACCAAGCAAGTGATCGACGGACTTCTGGCAACCTTTGCTGAGCCCACAATGTCTTACTTTGTGGAGGCCCTCAGCAACTCCGACCCGAACAAGCTGGCTTCCCTGGCAGAGATCATCGAGCGCAAGCGACAGGAGAGGCAGGACTGAACGCGTGACGACGACGCTCGTGGCGATGGTAATGGTCTCCGCCGTCGCCACGACCCTCAGTCTACTGGTGTACCTCCCTGCCCTTGCAATTGCCGAGTCCATACCACCACGCCGCGCAGATTCTCGCGCGGCGGTTTGGTTTTGTGCGCTTCAGCTGCCTCTTCTGGCCGGCCTCGTCGGAGCCGCCGTCGGCCTGCACAGCCTGCTCATCGACCCCTACGGCTCACCCCATCTCACCCAGATCCGACCGCACCTTTGTTCTGCCTGGATTGCCCAGACCCCCGACGGTGCCTGGCTACTGGGCCTCGTCGGCACTGCGGTTGGCGCCGTCTATGCGGCAGCCCTGATTCGCCTCGTACTGGGCGCCTGGCGCTCACGAGAGGCCGTGCGCAGGTTCGCCTCGGCCACCCAGTCCACTGTGGTCACCGTTGACTACCCGCAGGCCTTCCTGGCAACCATCGGCCTCCTCAGACCCCTCATCGTCACAACCACCGGAACCTGCGAGATGCTGGCACCCAGCGAGTTGGAGGCCGCACTGACCCACGAGGCCGCCCACCTCAAGCGCCGCGACAACCTTCTCGATCTACTCGCCTCGGCGGCCATGACCTGTCTGATCTACGTGCCCACGGCTCACCTGTACCTGCGCTATTACCGCGAGGAGATCGAGCGCGCCTGCGATGACCAGGCCGCAGCGAAGGTGACCCCGGCGACCGTATCCTCCGCGATTCTGAAGCTTGCGAGCGTTGCCGAGGAGATCGCCCGCGAACGGATTCTGCCCTCGGTCTCCTATCGCGGGAAGCATGCCGCTGCAGACGTTCGACGGCGGGCAGCGCGCCTGACCACGCTCGGAGCGCGGCCTCCCGCACGTGCCGGCGGGTTCTCTCTTGCCGGCGCGGCGCTGGTGCTGGGCGCCCTCGCGGTCCTGGCCCTTACCATGGCCGCCACGCTGCAGCAGGTGACCGACACTCTCCGCTGCCTGGCCGAATCCCTGGTCCAGGTCCTCACCTAACCCCTGTCTCCGGTGCTCTACGCTTCAGCCCTTACCGGGCAGTCCGGCTCGCCTGCCACGCACGCCACAGGACGTCAAGGAAGACCTCGGCGTCTGGCACGTCCTGGGGCTGCAAGGCCGGGAATCGGTGCCGGAGTCCCTCCGCCATGCGCTCGGCAACCTGACGTCGACTCTGTTCAGTGAGCTCGTCGCGCCGCTCGATGAACCGGCGCAGCGTATCGACTTCCTGCGGGCTGAGCGAAGCAAGATGAAGCATCGCCTGGGCCACCAGCGGGTCCTGGTGTTGCTCGAGTACCGCCGGGGTGCTCTCGGCCGGTTCGACTGCCTCCGGGGCCTCATACCGGCGGACCTTCACCACGATCGTCCCGGCGGCCAGATCACCGAGGCGCTTGCACTTGCGCGTAACCAGGATGGAGATCATCCCGATGGTGTAGTACACAGGGAGCAGGTCCACGATCCGCAGGATGTTGCGCACGGCTGACTCAGTGAGGCCAATCGGGCCGCCATCATCTCGGACGACGAGGAGTCCGGCCATGCGCTTGCCGGGACTCTGCCCACCCCAGGTCAGCTCGAAGATCATGTAGTAGGCGATGATGATCAGGAGCGAGGAGAACAGCAGAATCCCGCCGCTCATGAGCAGGCGCGTGGTATCGCCGGTCATGAGGGTTCGGAACAGGCCCAGCGCAAGACCCAGGGCGAGGATCACCAGCGCCTGAAGCAAGGAGTCGACGACACCCGCGAGGAACCTCGAGCCTACTCCTGCAAGCTCAAGGTCGATGCGGACCAGTTCAGGCGTCTCGAAGACGACGTGGTCTTCCTGCATTTCACCTACGCAGCTACTGTCTCCCGGTCTGTGCCGGACAAGCTCAACCGATCCGACAACTCACACGTGCAGGTCACAGGATGCGTGCCGGCTACTTCCTCAATCTGAACCGTCCCCACTGGGAGCGGCTCTCGGAGCTTCTCGACGTCGTCGAGAGCTCCGGGTTGTCCTCGCTCACGCCTGCACAGATCGACGAACTGGGGCGGCTGTACCGACGGGCTGCAACGAACCTCTCCGAGGCCCGCACCGGGCAGTTCGACTCGGAGACCCTCGGCTACCTGAACCAGCTTGTCTCCCGGGCCTACGCCCGAATCTATGCCGGTGGTGCGACCCGACGCTTCCGCGTGGGGTACCTATTCGCATGCGAGATACCCCGTACCTTCCGACGGCAGGCCCGGTACCTGGCCGCCTCCGTCGGGGTCTCGCTGCTGGCGGTGCTGCTCGCCTATCTCGCCGTCCGAGCCGATCCACGCTGGGCTCCAGCTCTCACGAACCCCGCAGCGGTGGAGTGGTGGCGCGACTTCGCCCAGTCCTCCACACACGCCGGGGATTACTTCGCCGAATCCGCCAAGGGCATGGGGGCACCCGAGTTCGCCGGGTTCCTGATGAGCAACAACCTCCAGGTCGCGCTCAAGGCCTTTGCCTTCGGGCTTTCGCTCGGGCTCGGGACGCTCTTTGTCCTGACGATGAATGGCCTGATGTTGGGAGCCTTCCTCGGTACCGGAGCCAACGCGGGCAAGCTCAGCCTGTTCACCGCGATTGTGGCGCCCCACGGAGTGGTTGAGCTATCCGCTATCTTCATCGCCGGTGCGGCGGGGCTGATGATCGGCTATGCCCTCGTCGACCCCGGGGACTACACCCGTCGTGATGCCTTGCGTGTGGCCGCCCTGGAGGCGGTCAAGCTTGTTCTCGGCACGATCCCCATGTTCGTAGTCGCCGGTCTGATCGAGGGGCTCATCAGCCCGCAGTCACAAGGGCTCTTCGCCGCCGATCTGCCCCGCATCCTCTTCGGCCTGACCCTCGGTGCCGCCTTCTGGCTGTACCTGTTCTTCGGCGATCGCCTCTGGGGCAGCGACGAGGCCGCCGAGACCCTTGGCTAGACCTGCTTGACCCTAGGGATACAGTCGCCGCCAGAGGTCCTGGTAGCGCTGGTAGGCCGGCTCGTATTCCTCCGCCATCCCCCGGCACGGCTCAAAGGTCCGCTCGGTGTGGTAGAACACTTCCACGCTGTCCGAGATGCTCGCGAAGGCCCCGGCGCCTGTGGCCGCCAGCATCGCAGCACCCATCGTGGCGGCTTCGGTACAGGCTGGTCGATCCACCGGCAGCCCTGTCACGTCCGCCTTCATCTGCAGCCACAGGTCACTGCGAGCGCCACCGCCAATCGACCGGATACGCTCGAGGGTGAAGCCGCTGCGCTGCATGAGCTCAAGGTTCTCCCGCAGGCTGAAGGTCAGCGACTCCAGCACCGCCCGGTACAGATCGCCCAGCGTATGCCCTAGATTGAGGTTGGCGAAGGCCCCGCGCACGGCCGGATCAGGACGAGGCGAGACGGTCCCGTCGAAGTGCGGCAGCACCGTCAGGCCGTGGCTTCCCGGCGGCACAGCGGCGGCCAACTCGTCCAGCTCGTGGTGACTGCGTCCGGGACTCAATTCGCGTTGCACCCAGTCCAGCACCAGTCCGGCGGTCTTGGCATAGGCCAGGGCAAACTGGTAGCGTCGGATCGGGAACCGTCCGCCCAGCAATCCCACAGGTAACGGGTCCGGCAATCGCTCGCTCAGCGTCACCAGCGCCAGACAGGTCCCCGAGGTCTCGGAGACGATCCCCGGGGCACTGTTCCCCGCGCCAAGAGCTCCGGCATACTGGTCATTCGTCCCGCACACTAGCAGCGTGTCGGGCTCCAGACCCCATTCCGCAGCAACCTTTGGCAGCACGTCCCGCAGGGGCTCTCCGGGCTGTGCGATCTGTGCCAACTGCTCCGGACGGATCTGCGCCGCCTCCAGCGCCGCCTGTGAGTAGCCTTGCGCATCCTCGCAGGCGAGGGCGGTGCTCATCGCGGTGTTGCCGTCGGTCGCTGGGGTGCCGGTCAGGCGATACGAGAGGTAATCGGGAAGAAGGAGGTAGCGGTCTGCCCGTGCCATGACCTCGGGAGCATGTTCACGCAGCCAGAGGATCTTGGGCCCCGTCGATATCGCCTGGACGACCGGTTTGCGTTCGGTTCCGGTGACCTGCGCAATCCGCTGCGACAGCCACTCAGCCTGCTCGGCTGCCCGGCTGTCGTACCACAGGATGGCGGGATGCAGCGGGCGGCCCTGCGCGTCGAGCGAGACGAAGGTCTGGCCCTGCGAGGCGACTGATAGGGCGCGGATCCGAACACCAGCCTGAGCGATGGCTCTCTGTGACGCCTCCCGCGCTGCCTCGTAGACCTCCTCAATCGGCACTTCGCTGTGCCCATCGGGAGTGGTCTGGATCGGCACGGAGACCTGCCCGAAGCCCAGGAGTTCGCCGGCGTCGCTGAAGACCCCGGCCTTGGCCCCGGAACCTCCCAGGTCTACCCCGAGATAGCCCACGGTCGGGCTCATGAGGCACTCCGGCGTGCTTCGACTTCCGCCAGTTGCCGACCGTCGCGGACATGCTCGAGCAGACTCATACCGTTGTCGTAGAAGATACCGTGCATCTCGGACTCGGTGAGGCCTGAGCGCTCAGCGGCCCGGCGGATGGCCAGGATGATCTCGTAGACCATGAAGCTGGCGCGGATTCCTTCCGAGGCGATCCGGTAGGCGCTCGCGGGATAGCCCTCCAGCACCATGTCCACCCAGTGGTCCATGACGTAGACGCGGCGCCCGCGCATCAGGGCAATGGGCAGGTCGGTAGCGTACACCAGGCGACTCGACGGGATCTGCTCCAGGACAATCTGCAGCACCGTCGGGTCCATCACCATCGCGGTGTCCAGGTACACGTTGTCCAGGTCTGCCACGCTATCCACCGCTCGGGCCATCTCGTCGGGAAGGTAGCAGCGACCACAGTGAGCCAGGACGATCCGCGCGTTCGGGTGGTTGCAGGCCAGGTCGCGGACGCCCTCCTGAACCACCGGATCGGCAAGTCGCCCTGCCCGGGGCACATGAAGCAAGATCACAAGACCCAGCTCGTCGGCAAGTTCCCTCTCCGCAGTCCCCAACATGTGCTCGATGGTCACGTCGCCATAGTTGTCGCCGACCCAGTCCATGAAGACCTTGTAGCCGAAGGCGCCGTCCTCACAGACACCACGCCTGAGGTCCTCCACCGGCACAAGGCCGTTGCCCGCGAGAAGCAGCGGATACAGGTCCTTCTGGGCCGCAAGCCTCGAAGCATAGGCGTTGGTCTTCTCTACGTCGGAACTCGGCCCCGCCCAGCCGAAGCACACGATCCCATAGGGCCGATCGGGGAACAGGCGCGCCCTGTCGGCCAGAAGGTCGTCGACCGGGTAGGCCTCGGTGGTCACCATGTACTTGGCGCCCGGCGCATCGGTCTTCCAGGGGACAGTCCGGCGATGCTCGGGCTCGGACGTGTGCACGTGGAAGTCCAGTACCCGCGGCGGAAGCACCGGCGCGATCTCCGCGCGGTAGAAGGGCATGTCAACTTGCTCATAGCGTTCCTGGTCAGTCATCATTCACTCTCCCAGGCAAAGGACGTCGAACCCGAGGACTTCGCCAAAGCGGCAAAGGTCCCCGGGGCAGCCTCCATAGACGAGCGCCGAGTGGTGTGTTCCCCCGGCCCGGCTGTAGGCGGCGAGGAAATCACCCACGGAACCCTTGGGACGGAACCAGCCGCGGATATTGCCGGCGAAGGCATCCTTCTCCACCGCCTCCATCTTTCCCGGTGCCACGATCAGCCGGTAACCCTCTGCCAGTGGCGCCAGGTTCACGATGGCAGCCTCTCCGCCCTTGAGGCACCCTACGGCGACCGCCGGGTCGTCCACATCGGTCCAGTTGAAGGGCTTCGTCGTCAGTTCCGGCTTGCCGGCCAGCAGCGACGGATTGACCTCGCCCATATGGCTGAGGAAGATGGTCCCGCCGGACCAGTCGGGGCAGAACATCTCGCAGAAGGTCGTCTCCGGGTACGCATCCAGGAGCGCGCCGACCAGGGCAGCCGTCAGCGTATCGCCCTCGCCGGCATAGCCGATGCCCCGCTGCATGGCCTTTCCGGCCTCCATGAAGGGCATCGTCGGAAGGCCACTGGCCTTGTCCACGGCCAGGAAGTTGACGGTGAAGGCCGTCAGTTGCTCGTGCTCCACCCATCGACGCACTGCCATGCCCGCACGGACCACGCGCAGGTGTGCAGCCGGGTCGAGATCGACGGCCTCGCACTGCGCCAGGTCCTCTGCTACTTCCTGCTGGACTGCGGGGTCGTCCTCCGAGGGCACCAGGCTCGTGACCAGCTCGGCGTCCCAGTCGATGACCTCAATACCGAAGGTCCTCGCTAGCTTCTCGGCGGGGACGGCGAAGTCGCCCATGCCACGGAAAGCCTCACCGAGAATCCCGACGCGCGAGTTCCGGAACCGCGCTGCAAGGTGCGTCGCGCGTGCCCACTGCGCGATGCGGTCCAGCACCGGCGACTGCTCCCAGTGCCCTGCTTCCAGGTGGAAGCGCTTGCCGTGGCGCAGCAGCAGGTTGCACAGATCCTGCACACCGTGGATGCCGTGGTTGTACATGATCTCGTCGGGATCCTGGTCAGGCCCGAAGGACAGCGCTTCGGTCGTGTCCATCACCAGGATCGGCAGCTTCGTGGCCGCCAGGACCGCCGCGGACTCCAGCGACGGCGAGTAGGCCAGATGGAGGGTGACCAGGGCTTCGGCGCCCTCCGCCTCAAACTGCTTCACGGCGGCCGAGAACTCCGGCTCCAAGCGGCAGGGCTTCGTGCGCAGGACCTTCAGCCCTCGCTTCTCAAGCTCCTGAGCGATGCGCTCGTAGAAAGCCTCGATGTGCGGACGACGCTCAGGGACCACCTCGTCATAGAGGGCGATGTAGAGCGGCAACAGGCCAAGGGTTGGCGACGTCATTGGGCAAGGCCTCCTTCAGCGGAGCCGGTAGCGGTAACCCGGGCATACTGCGGCCCACCGGCTCTCCACACGACACGAAATCGCTGTTTCGCCGGGCCGTGCTCCCAACCCTCCACCGGCGCCCGAACTTGACAATCTCTCCTTCCTCGCCGCATCATACCTCCCTGTCCGCGCATCACACCGGGAGTGGTCTGCTATGCCTGCTACCGAAAGCCCCTTCGTCGACGTTACGCTGTCTCTCGCTGACTTGGTGGGAGAGGACTACCTCGAGGCTGTCTGCGAGGCTCGGTCGCTGCTCAGCGGCGAAAGCCTGGCTGATCTGCGAGCAGTGGCCACCACTCCCGTGAGCCTGTACCCCGCCGACTTCCATGCGCGGCTTCTTGACCGTCTGCCCTCGGTGGGAACGCTCCTGCGTCCCACTCCGCTGACCTCGGCGCCGGGTGCGACCAGTTCCGACTTCGTGCGGGCCACCCATACTTCCATGGCCCCGCTGACCGGCTTTGGGTTCTACCGTCTCGGCGAAGACGGCCGCCTGTACCTGACCACCAAGAGCGAGCACTACCACACGCCCGTGGGTCACAGCTTCCCCGGCTACCGGCTCCTGGATATCGCGCGTCGTCTAGGTATCCCGAACGCCACGCACAACAACACCCGGGGGCACATCACGCGGCTGCTGGAGCAGGAGCTTGTTCGCACGGCCAACGGCCTTGCACCGGAGGATGCCTCCGGGCTGGAGGCCACGCTCTCCTCGACTCAGCCCGGCGTCCTGAACGGGGTGTTGAACCTCGAGACCGGCAGCCTGGCCGCCGAGGCCGCCCTCAAGATGATGCTGGCCCGGTTCTTCCGGAGTCAGGACGACGTGCCGGCGCCTCTCTACCAGGGCCGCACACCGGTGTTCCTGGTGCTCGGCAATGACGACGGCGGCCTCCATGCCAACTACCACGGGACGACGGTCCTGACGCAGCTTCTGCGCGGAATGTGGCCCGAGTTCCTGCAGGCCCTTCGCAACCAGGGCGCCTTCGAGGTCTGCGCCGTCCGACCCAATCACCTGGAGGACCTCGACGCCGCCTTTGCCCGCTACGAGCAGCCACCCTACAAGCTCGCGGGCTTCTTCCATGAGATCGTTCTGATGAATTACGGGGCACGCCTGCTCACCCGTGAGTTCCTGAACCACGCCTACAGCCTCTGTGCCGCTCACGATGTGCCGGTCGCCGTGGACGAGATCCAGTCCTGCCTCTGGGCACCGAGTCTGTTCCTCTTCCGCGAGTACGACCTCAAGCCGTCCTTCGTGATCCTCGGCAAGGGGATGCCCGGCGGCGAGTACGCTGCCTCGCGACTGGTCTTCTCGCGAAGCATGGACGATCTGCCCCAGTTCGGGGCACTGGTCACCAACGGCCAGGAGGAGATCGCCTCGCTGGCCTACCTCGTGACCATGCGCTGGGCGCTTGCCAATTCCGAGGTCACCCGGCAGATGGGCGACTACTACCAGGAGCGCCTGACCGACTTCGCCGACCGGCATCGCGACCGGATCCAGGGCTTCTGCGGTCTGCGTCACCTGGGCGCGCTGGCCTTCGATGATCTCACGGAGGCGCGAAGCTTCGTCTCTCGTCTCGGAGAGAAGGGGCTCGATGCCAGTGCCCAGACCTACAAGGCCGACTGCCCGCCCGTAGCTCTCACCAAGCTTCCCCTGCTCGCCTGCCGCCGGACGGTGGATTTCGTCCTCGACCGGATGGAGGAGTCCCTGCGTCGGCCCGGAAACTGATCTCACTTTGCCGCCTCACTACCGACCGTGGCAAGGGCAGGCGCCGCAGTCTGCTGCCCTTGCTCAGGGAGGACGAGTCGCGTGAGATCGAAGGCCGCAGCCCCTCGACTGGCCGTCCTGCTGTTCCCCCTTGTCTTCCTGCTAACATCGACCTGTGGCTTCGCCCAGGAGCGTCCCGTCAATCTACTTCGCAATGGTGGTTACGAACATAGCGGCGGTTGGTCGCTGGGCGCTGCTGCGAAGGTCGTGCCCTCAGATCGCGGCGACAAAGCCCTGCTGATCACCGACGCCGGAGCAGCCAATCAGGACGTGCTGCTCGGGCCAGCCACGCGCACGGTAAGCTGTGCCGTTGACCTGCGCACGGAGGACGTGAAGCCCGACGGTACAGGCTATGCCTATGCGGCTGCCTACCAACTCAGCGAAACCGGCGAGTTGGTCGCCTACAAGGACTTCGCCCAGGCTGTCGGCACGCGTCCCTGGCAGCGGCACACGGTGACGGTCCCGGTCGCACCGGGTGCCACGATCCTCTCGCTGCGCTGCGGCCTCTTCAACGCTTCGGGGAAGGTGTGGCTCGACAACTGGACGGTGGTGGAAGGGGAAAGGGCCCTGCGACCGGAGGAAGTGGTGGACCCCGAAAGCGCTCCCAGGGTCGACAACACCGTCGCGATCCTGCGTGAGCCACAGATGCCTGTGCGCGGTGCAGGCTCCTCACCCGAACGCCTCGCGCGTCTGTTTGAGGGTGCAGGCTTCAAGGTGCGGTTCCTCACGGCAGAGCAGATGGCCGATCCGAGGCAGCTCAGCACCTCCCTCAACAGTCTCGTGATCTTGCCCTACGGTCAGTCCTTCCCTGCCATCGCCCGCAACAGCTTCACTGCCTTCCTGCGTCAGGGCGGCAGCTTCATCTCACTGGGAGGCTACGCCCTCAACTATCTCCTGATGGAGCGTGACGGTCGCTGGCTGGAGGAGAAGGAAGTCCTGGCGCAGCTCCGCGAGGCGGCCCTAACACACTCGGTTCTGCCCGACGGTGGCTTCGAGGCGACCCAGAACGCACCGATTGCTGGGACAGTCCTCGACGGCAAGTGGCATCGCGACGGCACCATCTGCACCGTCACGTCGGAGGAGCCCCGCGAGGGCCGCAGTTGCGCTCGTGTCGAGGTCGCCGCCGACAGCCCTCGCGAGGATCGCTGGTACCTGGACCTCAAGCCCAGGCCGGGAGCCCGCTACGTGGTCAGCGGATGGGTGCGGACCCGCGACGTCGTCCCTATCGGCAACGGTTTCGCCTACCTGGCGCTGTACGAATATGGCGCGAAGGATGAGCTGGGGCCGTGGAAGGACTTCGCCCAGGTCACCGGCACGCACGAATGGCAGCAGTTCCAGTACGAGTACACGCCCTCGGCGCAGACGGTGCGTCTACATATCAAGGCAGGACTGTACCGCGCCACGGGGACCGCCTGGTTCGATGATATCCGCCTCGCCGAGGTCACTGGCAGCGTTGCCCGGCCAATGAACACGGCGACCGGATCACCGGGCGATGGTCTCGGCGTGTCGCCCACCCAGATCGGCGTCTTCGATGCCAGTTACCCCTTGCGTCGTGTCGCCTCGGCACGTCCCGCAGCCGGTCAGTTCATCCTGCGCACTGAGGGGAGTCTCGCCAGCCCGCTGTCGGGCTGGGTTGCGAGCGGCGTCCAGGGCTCCGACAATGCCCGCTGGATCCCCCTCGTCAGCACCTACGATCGCTTCGGCCGTGAGCGTGGACCGCTCGGCTCTCTCATGATCAACTACGGCGGCTACTTCGCCGGGTCGATGTGGGGCTATTTCGGCGTCGAGAACGAGGACCTCTTCGATGGTCGCTACCCGTGGCTTGATGCGTCTCTCGTCGACCTCACCCGCTTCGTCTGCCGAGGAGCTTTCCTGCGCAGTTTCACCACCGACCAGGCCGCCTATCGCGACGGCGAGCCCGTCAACCTCTCGGTCGTGGCCGTGAGTCAGGGCGTCCAGAGCCGCCGCGGTCAAGTGGTCGTCGAGGCCCTTCCTGCAGGCAAGGAGGACCAGGCTCAGGCGGTTGGTACTGTCCCCTTCGAGCTCTCGCCCGGCGAGACCCGGACCTGTCAGGTGACCTGGAACCCGGGGACCTTCGCAGCCGACCTCTACCAGGTCCGCGCGAGGCTGGAGATTGACGGCCGACCCGTTGACCAGATGGTGTCGGGCTTCGCTGCCCTCAAGCCCCAGACTCTCGCGCAGGGCCCCGGGCTGCGCTTCTCGGACAACTACTACCGGCTCAACGGCCGCCCCACCTTCCTCTTCGGCAGCGACACCTATGCCAATGTCTACCGGTCGGCTTGCGAGAACCCCTGGACCTGGCACCTCGATCACGTGGCCGCCCGCGACATGGGTTTCAACGTCTACGAGAACCTCCAGTTCTGCAACCCGCCAACCTATGAATACACGCCGGCCCAGTGGCGGCAGTTCGAGGCCATGGCTCAGTCCTGTCAGCGTGAGGGTCTGGTCTTCATGCCCTGCCAGCTCTGCGGGCACAATGTAGCGATTGGTGACCCGGCGCTCGAGCGTCAGGCGGCCGAGTGCACCGCCTATGCCCAGCATCTGGGCCAGGTGCCCGGGCTGCTGTACTACCTGAACGGCGACTTCGCCTTCCGGGTCGAGGACAAGCCGGCGCTCAAGGTCCTCTGGAACCAGTGGCTCGCGACGCGCTATTCCGGGAAGCAAGCCCTGGCCGCAAGCTGGGGCGACGAGGTCTATGGCGACTGGGGTAACCTCGACTACCCGCCACCCTCGACGGGCCGCTGGGACAGTGTGCGCGAAGTGGACCACGCACGCTTCAACGTGTGGCTGACCTCCCGCTGGGTGGATCGCATGACGGCCGGGGTGCGCAAGGCCGACACGCAGCACCCCATCACCTCCGAGTACTATCAGCGTCCGCACGGCGGGATCGACCTGCCCCTCACCCTTGGGGCGCAGGATGCCTCCAACTTCGGATACTTCGACCTGCCCTACCGCGATGAGGAGTTCCTGCCCCTGGCCCTGCGACTAAACGACCTGCGCCTGCGCGGCAAGTCCGTCGGTCTGGGTGAGTACGGCGTGAAGACGCATCCGGCCTGGGCACTGGAGAACGGTGCACGCGGCTACCATATCCTCCGCACCGAGCAGGAGCAGGACCGTCTGTTCCTGGCTGTGGCGCACTACGGCTTTGCGATGGGCGCTTGCAAGGTCCAGAACTGGTGCCTGCGCGATGCCAGCGAGAACGTCTTCCCCTGGGGCGTCTTCTACCCCAACGGCAGGCTGCCGAAGGACGTCGCCACGGTTCACCGCAACCTCAGTCTCGTGTGGCGCCACTTCGAGCCGCGCTACACGACGCCGCAGGTCGCAGTGCTGCTCCCGGACGGCCTTCGGCTCGGTGCGCAGTCAGGTCTCGGCATGGAGGTCGGCTACAACGCCTTCCGAGCTCTCCTGGGCCTGCACCAGCAGTTCGGGGTCATCAACGAGCAGCATGTCGCCGCGCTGACCCATGACACGCAGGTGCTGATCTGGCCCTCTCCCCTCTGCCCCGAGGATCCTTGCTACCAGAAGGTGCTGCAGTGGGTTCGCGAGGGTGGACGGTTGCTGGTCACCGGTGACCTGTCCCGCAACGGGGACCGTCAGCCGACCCGCCGCGCACGCCTGGAGGAGCTCTGCGGCGCTCGCTTCGTGGAACAACTCACCACGCCGCCTTTCCGGAACGCGGCGAAGGTCCAGGCGGTCACTGACGGTGCGACCACGCTGGAGTTGAGCCCGTGCCAGCGGGTCCAGCCCACCACCGGACAGGTCCGCCTTGCCACACCCGACGGAACGCCGATCCTCATCGAGAACCGCGTCGGCCTCGGCACCGTGACCTTCTGCACCGACGCGATCGAGACCGGCGCGGCCGATCAAGCGATCCCGCTGCTCACCTGGCTCTATGCGAAGGCGCTGGCACCGGTGCCCTCGACGGCCACTCAGCCCAGGCTCACCAGTGACCTGCACCTGTGCCGCCAGCCATTGGCTTCCGGTGGCGAGTTCAGCGTGGTGTACAACACGAACCTGCCGCCGGGTGCGGTCACTGCAGCAATCCCCGCTGGACCCTTCACCGTTCAGGCAAGGGTCGCCGCCCGTTACCCCGGACTCGCAGTGTCCAGCGGCGAGGGTAAGCTTGTCGCGGTCGGGGCCAGTGGCGAGGCAGCCGTCGACGGCAAGCCTCTGCTTCAGGGCGAGGCACAGGTGATCTGCCTTGCCCTGGACCGCGAGAACCTGGCTGAGAGCTCGGCGGTGCTCCTGTGCCCCTTCACCACCGGCCGCACACAGCTCCAGTCGGCACGGCAGTGGCGCAGTCCGGTGACGGTCGTCGGAGACATCCAGGACGGCAAGCGGCGAACCTTCGAGGTCCGGCGCGGCCTGTCGTCAGTGCAGCTTGATGAGGACCTCAGGACCTGCCTGCTACTGATCTGCGAGGAGACGGAGGTCGGGCGCTGGACAAAGGCCCTGGAGGACGTCCTGCGTTACCCGGACCGAATCAAGGGCATGTAGCCGTGGAGTTGTGGAGCCACCAAGGGTCAGCTTTGGAACCTCGGTGTCGCTGTCCGTCGTGACTTCGAAAGGTGGCCAGGCATGTCTGTGCCCGGCACCTCTCCCTGGGCGAGGGTGCGAGCGGGGAAGAGCTGGACGCCGTCGAGACCGCGCCCGGGCTGGGCCTGATTGGCGCTACAGGAGGAAGCAGAGACCAGAATCGCCAGTAGGACGGCAGACAGCACGGCGCGAGACATGATCGCACCCCCGCGGGGTGAGTCGGCCGACGACTGGGCACACTGGCCGCAATCCCGGAAGGGCAAAGGCCACAACGCCTTGGAGGGACGGCGCTGGGAATGCGGAGTCACCACTGGGTCGTGGCCGTGATGGTGTGCCTCCTGGTTGTCACGCAGGTGCTCGGGCAGCCGCGCGAGGTACGCTTCACGGTGCAGCGGGGCCTTCACGACGGTGATCGTGCCCTGGCCCAAGGGCCAGCGGCCGGAGGGCCTGACGGTGAGCATGCAGAACGGGGCTGTGGTGGTGAGCACCACGGCGGGGAGCCTTCGGATCGGCCTGGACGGCAAATGCGACCTGCAGCAGTGAGCTTCCCGCGAATCCGTGCGAAGCTCTCGCGCCCGCTGTCCCCATCGCGCAAGGAGATTGCTGGTGTCCAGGCCCCTTGCCCCTTGTGTACGCGTAAGCTTCCGTAGATGAACGCTGACCTTGGGCCGGGCACGGCCCGACCCTCCAGTCTGGTGCTGGTCGTCGTGCGCAGACTCCCGACAGAGGTGCAAAGGAGGCGTTCTGACCCATGCATACCGGTGGTCGGTGGGCAGTCACGTCGGGGTTGCTCCTGGCACTGCTGAGCATGGCCGCTTGGCAGGTTGGCGCACAGCCAGGGATGCTCGCCCCAGCGAGTTTGGTCCGGTACGAAGTGGACTTCCTGACCTACCTTGGTGGCTCGGGTTCGGACATGGTGCGGGACATGACCGTGGACGTCGAGGGGAACCTCTACGTCGCCGGGGTTGTGAGCTCCGCAGACTTCCCCCGCACCCCCGGAGCCATCCCGGGCCAGTCCAAGGGCGGCGGAATGGTCGCCAAGCTCAGCCCAACCGGACAGCTCCTCTGGTCCAGGGTTGTGGGGGGCCGCGATGTCAGCTACCTGTACAGCGTGGAGGTGGACCGCGCCGGCTATGTGTACGTGGCGGGCCGCATGGGCCCTGGCTTCCCCACCACACCCGGCGCGCCGCAGCTCAAGGCAAATCACAACTGCGGGTTCGTCGGCAAGCTCAAGCCAGACGCCTCGGACTGGGTGTGGGCTACCTATGTGGGGACAGGCTACGCCGTCCGCGACATGACCCTTGATGACAGAGGGGACGTCTACGCCACCCTCGACTACTTCGCCGAGAGCCCGGAACACCTTCCTGCCGAGTGGTTCGCCAACGCCTACCAGAAGTCGCCTCACAGCGGCGGGAACCACTTCGGCAAGTCCGACGCGGGCCTTCTGAAGCTCTCCGGCGAGGGCAAGGTGCTCTGGGCCTCGTGGATCGGCGGTTCCAACGGCAACGACTGGGTCGCCTCCGTCGGCGTCGGCGCCGACCACTGCCCCGTCATCTTCCTGAACACCTACTCGGACGACATGCCCACGACACCCGAGGCTTTCTGCAAGACCCCCTGCAAGTCCTGGGTCGGCAAGCTGTCCGAGGATGGCTCGCGGTTGATCTTCGGCACCTACACCGGCACGGCCGCCAGCACCGCTGAGGTACCCTTCGCCAGGACGCACAACGTCGCCGTGGACCACCACGGTGACGTGTTCATCGCCTTCGTGTCCAACAGCGTGCCGGTCACCGCGGGCGCCTTCCAGTCGCGGTGCGGCGGCCGAGGTGACTTCGCAATCGAGAAGATCTCACCTACCGGGGCCCTCCTCGCGGCCACCTTCCTGGGTGGCAACGGCAACGAGACCAATGGCCCTGACGAGATCGTAGTGGACGCGGAAGGCGACGTGATGGTGGCGGGAGGGAGCAGCTCCACCGACTTCCCCGTCACGCCCGGCTCCCTCCAGCCCCACAACGCGGGAGCCGGCGGCAAGTTCCCCTTCGACGGAATCGTCTCCGTCCTCTCTGGCGACCTCAGCCGGCTCCTGTACTCCAGCTACCTCGGTGGCACGGGGGATGAGATGGCCCGCGCCTGCTGCTTCGGCGCCGGCGGGATGCTCTACGTGGCCGGCGTCACGACGAGCCGAGACTTCCCCTCGAAGAACGCCTTCCAGAGCACCTACGGCGGCGACCCGGGGTTTGGCGCCACCCCCAACGGCGGGCAGTTCCCAGTGGGCTGGGGCAACGGAGATGCCTGGGCGGCGAAGCTACGTCCCGCGAGGTAGGGAAAGCCCGCACCCGACCCGGGGAACCCCAACAATGCCGGAGGCGACCTGCATGAGCCGCGTTTTGCTCGGGATCGGTGCCCTGCTAAGTGCAACGCTGCCGGCGCAGGGACAGGGCACGGCCGACGGCCGAAATGCCCTTCAGCTTCACCCGCGGGAGCT
This sequence comes from Armatimonadia bacterium, assembly GCA_039679385.1. NCBI lineage: Bacteria > Bacillati > Armatimonadota > Armatimonadia > Armatimonadia bacterium. The sequence goes on from JBDKVB010000067.1 coordinate 136,913, forward strand.
GCGGATAGTGCTCGGAGCGCAGGCGACCGCTCCAGAGGTGCGAGCCGCCGAGCTCTTCCAGGCGGAGGTGAAGCGCCGGACAGGCCTGGAGGTACCCATCGGTGGGGCTCCCGCAGGGGAGGTGTCGCTGACGCTGGGAACCGCCGAAACCTGCGCCGAGGCCAGGGCCTTCTGCGAGAGTCACGCAGAGCTCAGGTCGATGGGCGCGGACGCCTTCCATCTCGCCACAGTGCCGGACTCCCAGCATCGCCTCTTCGTGCTGGGGGAAAGCCCCGGTGGCGTGGTGGCTGGTGTCGGCAAGCTCTTGCGGGCGTGCCGCTATGCGCCGGGCGAGCTCACAATGCCCGGGCTGTCTCTGACCGACACCCCGCGTCTGCCCGTGCGCGGCATCTACTTCGCCACCCACTTCTTCAACTTCTACCATGTGGCGCCGTTGGCAGAAGTAGACGCGGTCATTGAGGAGTTCGCTCTGTGGGGCGGCAACTCGCTTTGCGTATGGTTTGACATGCATCATTTCACGGGTCTCGAGGATCCGGCGGCGAAGGCACACCTGGCGCGGCTCAAGCACTTCGGCCAGACCGCCCACCGGGTGGGCATGCAGTTCGGCCTGACCTTCATCGCCGACGAGGCCTATGCCGGCAGCCCCGCAGAGTTGCGCCCAAAGCCCGCACCTGGCTCCTACGGCGTCGAGCTCTGCCCATCCCTCCCCGCGGGTCTGGCGCTCATCGGCAAGTGGCAGGCTGAGGAGTTGGACGCCTTCGGGCCGGTGGACTTCATCTGGACCTGGCCCTACGACCAGGGCGGATGTGCCTGCGAGCAGTGCGCGCCCTGGGGCGGCAACGGGTTCCTGAAGGCCTCCGAGCAGCTCGCCGGGCTCTTCCACCAGCGCAACCCGGAGGGCAAGGTCTGGCTGTCCACGTGGTACCTCGACTATATCGCCGGGGACCTCGGCGAGTACCCCGCGCTGTTCAGGTTCATCTCCGAGCACAAGCCAGCGTGGTTCGAGGGCATGATCGGCGGCGCGGGCGGCGAGGCCGTTCCCGCACCCTTGCTGAATCGCCCGGAGGCCGACCGCTACCCGCTGGCATGGTTCCCCGAGATCTCCATGTGGGGCATGCAGCCCTGGGGCGGATACGGCGCCAACCCGCTTCCTGGGCTGTTCACCCGGTTGCAGGACAAGCTGCGCGGCCGTATCCAGGGAGGATGGCCGTACTCGGAGGGCATCTACGAAGACCTGAACAAGTGGCTGTGGTGCCGCTTCTTCTGGTCTCCCGACACCCCTTCGGAGGATGTGCTCGCCGAGTATGCCTCCTACTACCTGTCCCCCGAGACGGCGTCCGACGGCGTCCGACTCTTCCAACTGCTGGAGCAGACTCACCCCCACAACAACTGGTATGCGCACCATCTCGAGCGGGCCGAGGATGCGTGGACACTGGCGCAGAGCATCGACGCACGGCTACCGGCTTGGACGCGCGAGTCCTGGCGCTGGCGTCTGCTCCACCTCCGTGCCGAGATCGACCACCTCCTCGTCACGAAGGGCTACCGGACTCCAGAAGGGCAGGAGGCGCTACGGCCGCTCTGCGATGAACTCGTCGCCCTCTACCATGCGCAGGACAGCTTCATCCGCCCGCCCGCGTTCCCGGTGGCAAGGACCGATGCAGAGCAACTCGCCCTGGGGCGCCCCGTAAAGGTCTCCTCTACCAGTCCCGAGTATGCGGGCTGCGAGCAGATGCTGACGGATGGAGTGTACGCAGAGGAGGACGGGCAAAACTTCTGGGTACACGACCTTCGCAAGGAGAAGACGGCGTGGGTGCAGGTTGACCTGGGCAAGCCCGTGGCGGTCAAGGAGGTGCGACTGCAGTACCGGGGCATCCGCCGGCAGTTCTGGTTCGTCCCCACGAGCCTGCGCTTCGAGGTGTCAGAGGATGGGGAACGCTTCGAGGACGCCGGCGAATCGTCCAGGGTGCCACAGGAAGGCGCGGCCTACTCGCCGAAGCTGTGGGCGTACCCCATCGGCAAGACCGGGCGCTACCTGCGCATCCATCTGGGCCAATCGCAGCACGTCGAGGAACCCTACGCAGGGACCCTGGAACTCGTGGAAATGGAAGTGCAGGGTCAGTAGAGCAATCTGAGCGCGACCGCGAATCCGGTAGGGCGGTATCCGCAAAGCCTGGCTGAGGCCGTCGCAGCGGAGGGAGGCACAAGCTCGACCCGGCCTTGCCGTCAGACGGGCGGCCGGCGTACTGGAGCAAGGCCCCGGGCGTCGAATACCCCAAGTCCGGCGGGCGTCAGCTCGAGAATGCCCAGCGTGTTCTCCGCGATTCCCGCGGTGTCCCCGGGTGCCCCACGCACTCTTCTGCACAGTGACGACGAGACGGAACCCCGCTGCCGATTCAGCGTCTGTGTCTGACCCCACGTTCCCCCGAAAGGGCCCCAGCGTTTGCGACACCCTCGACACTTCGACGGCGTTTGGATCCACGCCCCCGCATGGGGGGCGACCGGCCGGCAGCTCGCCGGCAAACAGAGGTGATGGGTTTCAATCCACGCCCCCGCATGGGGGGCGACGCCTCCGAGGGGTCGGCATGCGAGGAGTTAACCTGGGTTTCAATCCACGCCCCCGCATGGGGGGGGCGACGAGGCGACTCAGGTTGTTATCAAGGTTGTGGAGGGTTTCAATCCACGCCCCCGCATGGGGGGCGACATAGTGATATGGGACTATATAGATGTACAGGTGATGTTTCAATCCACGCCCCCGCATGGGGGGCGACGTGGTCAACACCCTCTGCCTCGCCCCTTCGCTTGTGGTTTCAATCCACGCCCCCGCATGGGGGGCGACATGTTGTGGGCCCTGCGCAAACTGCCCTTCGACGAGTTTCAATCCACGCCCCCGCATGGGGGGCGACCTGGACCACTTCACCCCGCAGTACAGGCTAACGCCGTTTCAATCCACGCCCCCGCATGGGGGGCGACGGCCGTCTCCGATCCCGAGCCCGTTGTCGAGGTCGTTTCAATCCACGCCCCCGCATGGGGGGCGACACTGTTTCTGGTGGTGCCCGGTGTTGGCGGAGAGTTTCAATCCACGCCCCCGCATGGGGGGCGACAGGTGGACATCCGTGGCCACCGTAAGGACGTCAAGTTTCAATCCACGCCCCCGCATGGGGGGCGACGTGGCCCGTAGTCTTTGCCTTGTGGAAGACCGATGTGTTTCAATCCACGCCCCCGCATTGGGGGCGACCCTCGTCCGTCCTTCTGAAGCCTGTCGCGCCAGTGTTTCAATCCACGCCCCCGCATGGGGGGCGACGTGCTGTTTGAGTTGGCGGCGCGGTGGCGACGAGGGTTTCAATCCACGCCCCCGCATGGGGGGCGACCACTACGGGCTCGAACTGGTGGTGGTCACGAAG